>NZ_JBVJHZ010000011.1:0-133012 GCF_055586545.1 Glycomyces sp. NPDC050141
GACGGGGACCCACACCACGAAAAATGGTCCAGAGCAGGGCACCGCGGGAGAAAAAGAGGAAAAAAAAAAAAAAAAAAAAAAAAAAGGACACCCCCCCCCCCCCCCCCCCCTCCCCCCCCCCCCCCCGGAACTAGACGAAGTCCGCCAGGACCGTCGCGGTCTGGAGCAGCAGGTCGTCGCGGACCGCCTCCATGTCCTCGGCGCCGTGCTCCGACGGCGTCGCCAAGACCCAGACCTCGACCTCCATGCGGCCGATGGCGACCTCGGCGTGGAACTCCTGAGGTCCGTCGTTCCACGTGTCCCGCCGGTACGAGAACCCGACGCTCCCTTCATGCGGGAAGTCGTAGTCCTCCACCGACCCGAGCAGCCCGGGCACGAACTCGGACCTTCCGTTGTTGATGCGCGTGATGGCCTCGGACGCGGTGGGCCGAAGGTCGATGCTGACCGTCATGGAAATGTCGCCCGGGTAGTCCTCCGGCGGGCTCGCCGACCAGTAGCAGCCCAGTGTCGGGTGCGGGTTGTCCGGCTCGAACAGCGTGCCGTCGCCGACGTAGGCACTGGTCGACGCGGGATCGACGGCGGCGATGGCGCTCTCGAACAGCGCGACGCTGAAGTCATCGCAGTACGCCTCGACCAGCTCAGGCGCCGGCCCGCTGCTGGACGGCGTCGCCGAAGGCGTGCTGGAGGTTGTCGACGCCGAGTTCGGCTCAGTGTTCGACGTGGTCGTCGCGGGCTGGTCGCCGCCGGAGAGAAGCCTGTTGTCGAAGCCGGAGAAGATCGTGTAGGCGACGGCCGCGAGCAGCAGCAGGACGATGACGATGAGCGCCAGGCTCTCCTCTTTGAAGCGGCGGCGGCGCAGCGGGGCGAACTCGGCCGTCTCGGTTCCGAGAGGCTCAGCCGGGCCGGCTTCCAGGTCCGGTGGCGTCGGTACGCCTTCGGGCCCTTCCGGTTCCGGTTCCGGCTCGGGCAGGGCGGAGGGCGGCGGGGCGGTGACCGGCGCGGTCGCCGGTTCGGAGGCGGCCGGTGGTGTCACGACCGGCGGCAGCGCGCGGGTCGGGTCGGCATCCGGTACGGGAGGCGTCGGTGGAGCGACCGGACCGGGAGCCGACGCGGGCGGCGTCGGGATGTGCGGCGGTGTGGTCGCCGCCGGGGGTTCGGTCGAGTAGGGCGGCGCTGGCGAGTACCCCTGTGCGGGCGGTGTCACCTGCGGAGCCGCGACCGTGTCTACTCGGGCGGCCTCCGGCTCCTCCCATAGGACGCTCCCCTCCGCGACGGCCGTCTCCGGCTGCTCGATCGCGGTGGGCGGCACGCCGATCGCACGGTGCAGGAGGCTCGCGACGAGCGGCATCCGGCTCGCGCCGCCGACGAGGAACACCTCGGCGGGCGCATCCGCGACCCCGACGACCTTGAGCACGGCCTTCGTCAGCCGCACGGTCCGCTCCAGGATCGGGGCGGCCACGCGGTCGAGCTCCCCGCGAGTCAGGTGCGCCTCGATCTCCAGGAGCGGCACCGTGAAGTCGGCCTGCTGGTGCCGCGACAGGTGCTCCTTGGCGGCCCGGATCTCCTGCTGGAACTCCCTGAGCGCCCGCCGCTCGTCGAGCGTCTGCGGGCGCGTCAGGCGATCCCAGCCGTCCCGTTCGCCGTAGACGCCGCCGAAGTACTCGATGATCGCGGCGTCGAGGTCCAAGCCGCCCAGGTCGTTCCGGCCGTCGACCGCGACGGTCTCCAGCCCGGTCGCGGTCCGCCGGACCACGCTCACGTCGCACGTGCCCGCGCCCAGGTCGTAGACGACGATGGCCGCGCCCGGCTCCAGCCGGTGCCGCAGGGCCTCGCTGTAGAACGTCGCGGCGGCGACCGGCTCGGGCACCAGCCGCGCCTGCGGCAGCCCCGCGAGTTCCGCCGCTTCCTGCAGCACGAGTCGGCGGGCCGGGCCCCAGTCGGCGGGAACGGTCAAGGTCACGCGCCCCGGCGGGCCTGCGACGAGTTCCGCTTCGGCGAGCACCGCCCCGAGCACGGCCGCGATGAGCGCGGTGACCGCGTACTCCTCCTCCCCGAGCAGGATCGCCTCCGCGTCCACGTGCCGTTTCGGGTTGGCCTCCAAGCGCTCCGGACGCCACCGGCCGCGCTGGAGAGCGGTCTGCCCGCACACGACCTCCCCGGACTCGGTAGCGAACACCGCCGACGGCAGCAGCGGGGTCCCGCCGAACAGCAGCGGACGGGTCCGGCCGTCGCCGTGCCGGAGCACCGCGACCGTGTGCGAGGTGCCGAAGTCGATGCCCAATGCGGTTGTCGGCGTGAGGGGTACGCGCATAGTCAGATCGTAACGGCCGGTGACCGCCTCCGGGCCGGTGCGGCGCCGCGCTGTCCGTTTTCGCTCTCCCCCTTGCGGTCCTGCGTCGATATAGTGGGCTCCGTGACCCCTCGCCACCTCCTCGGGGTGGACTTCGGCACCTCCCATGTGGTCGCCGCGCTCCGCACCCCCGACGGGCGCACCCGCCCGCTCCTGTTCGACGGCTCCCCGCTCCTGCCCTCCGCTGTGTTCCTCGACGTCGCGGGGGAGACCCACATCGGCCGCGATGCCCTGCGCCTCGCGGTCGGCGCGCCCGACCGGTTCGAGCCGAACCCGAAGCGGCACGTCGGCGACGCCTCGATCCTCCTCGGCGACACCGAGATCGAGATGAGCGCCGTCCTCGCGGCGGTCTTCGCCAAGGTGCTGCGGGCGTCAGCGGAGGAGGCGCCGGTCCCGCCGCCGGTCGTCCTCACCCACCCCTCCACCTGGGGCGAGCGGAAAATCGGCCTGCTCCGCGACGCCGCCGCTACCGCCGGGTTCCCCTCCGTCGAGACGGTCAGCGAGCCGGTGGCCGCCGCCTGCTACTACGAACGCGAACTCGGCCAGCGGATCGGGACGGGCGAAGCCCTCGCCGTTATCGACCTCGGCGGCGGCACTGTGGACATCGCCGTCCTCGCCAGGCAGGGCGTCGGGCCGCCCGCTGTCGTTGTCGAAGGCGGACTCAGCGGCTTCGGCGGCATCGACATCGACGAGGCCGTTGTCGACCACCTGCGCAGCACCGCCCCCGAGAGCGAGGCCGCCTTCTGGGCGGGCGTCGACCAGCCCGAGACCGATCGCCAACGGCGCGAACGCAACCAGGTCTGGACGGAGGCCCGCGAAGCCAAGGAGATGCTTTCGCGCGCTTCCACCGCGCCCATCGCCCTCCCCGGCCGCGACACGACCGCTCACCTCACCCGCACCGAGCTCGAGGCCATCGCCGCACCGCTGCTGGTGCCCGTCACGGCCGAACTCGCCCGGGTTCGTGAGCGAGCTGCATCGGGCGGACACGAACTCGCCGCGATCTTCCTCGTCGGCGGCGCGGCCCGGATGCCTTTGGCCGCCAGCGTCATCCACCGGTCCTCGGGGATCGCCCCGGTCCTGATCGAACGCCCCGAGCTTGTGGTGGCCGACGGCGCGGCCCGATTCGGCGACTCGGACCCGGCCGTCGAACGCCCCGAGCTCGGAGCGACCACGGCCTCGGTTGGAGGCACGACCACCGCCCCGGCCGGGCATGGCGCGATCGGCACGGGCGCGGGCGCGATCGGCGCGGGCGTGGACACTGGCGCGGCGACCGCGCTGAACGGAGCGGCCTCGACCGGCTCCGACGGGGCGACTGCGAACGGCGCGGCCCTGACCGACCCCGGCGAGACCACCGCCCCGGACCCCGGAACCCCCGGACCGGTCACGCCCCTGAACCTCAGCCTCACCCCGCCTTCCACTGGGGCGCAACCGATCCTGCCCGCCCACCCCCAACGCCCACGCAGACGCCTCGCCATCGCGCCCGCCGCAATCGCGGCCCTCGCCCTCCTCGCGGCCGGCATCTACCTCCCCAACAGCCGCTTCTGGCCAGGCGCCGAACAGGGGCCGGTCTCGGGCGCCATAAGCACCACCGCGGGCACGGTCTGCGACGAGGCGGTCCCGGCCTTCCCCGAAGGCGCGACCGGCCTCCTGCGCGGCCCCCACTTCGAACTGCGGCCCTCCTGCGCCGGAACCCTCACACCCACCGAGGCCGAGGCGCTGGCCTGGCTCATCGAGGACCTCCCCGTGCTCGAACCCGACCAGCGCCTGGCCGTCGTCCACTTCGAAGCCGCCGAGCAGACGCTCGACCTGCCCGCCGACAGCGTGTACGAGGTCGTCACCGAGATCGTGATCGGCGACCGCACTTGGCAACTCGACGGCGTTCCCGCCGAGGACACCCTCTACTACGGCGTCATCCCCGACGGCGCCCCCGCCGCCGTGACGGTCACCGACGCGGACCGCGCGCAAACCGTCGACCTCGACACCGCTGAAGTCGGGAGCCCGATCCTCGCCTACTACAACGGAGTGTTCGGCGAGCGCCAGTTCACCGTCAAATGGGAGTACGAAGTGGAGTCCGAGGACGGCGAGTGGATCGACGGCAGATGGGATGCCGACGATCCCGCGACCATTACCCGGCAGGCCTTCGACGAGGACCGGGGTTGGCTCTGCGAACCCGAAACGGTGCTGGTGACCGCCGTGTTCGAGGTGCTTCTCGATGACACGGTCGACGAAATGCGATCGGAATTCGATGCGCAACAGCAGTTCTGGATCGTCACGGAGAACGGGCCGCTCCGCCCTGCGCACGTTGACACCGAAGAGCAGTTTCGCGAGCACCAGGACGACGGCTCCGAGGGCAACGTCGCGACCTACACCGCCGAGTTCGAGGTCCCGGCGGACATGACCGTGCTGGAATTCGCCTATGAACCGTCAGAGGCCGTCGAGTTCTACCGCGAAGGCGTATGGCTCTATCCGGTCGGAGGAGTCGATGTCCATTACTACACAGTGGACTACTCGGCCTAGGTCGGCGGCGCCGTCGACAGCCCCGCCCCTCGGCGCGAGGCGCCGGGGGCGGGGAGGGGCGGTGCGGCCGCCTGATCAGGCCATGGTCAGCTCGGCCGGGGTGTTCTGGTAGGCCTCGGCCAGCCAGGTGTCGTTGCGGCGCACCATGATCCAGGTCGCGATCACGAGCCGGTCGGACGGCACCTCGGTCTCGCCGGGGAACAGGATGCCCGACTCGGTGTAGACGATCGCGGTGTCGTCGCCCGGGAACCGGACGTTCAGCACCTTGTTCACAGTGGACGTGCCCTTCAGCGGACCGCCGAAGGCGGCCGACATGCTCTCGCGGATCTCCTCGCGCGAGCGCCGGTAGGAACCGGCCATGATCGCGGTGGCGTCCTCGGTGTAGTGGCCGGTGACGAACGCGTCGGCGTCGCCCGCCTCCCAGGCGTCGTAGACGCCCTTGAGCACCTGGAGGATCGCGGTCTCGTCGGCGGAGTTTGTCTGGTTCGCGCTCATGGTGTTCCTCGTTTCACGGGTTCACGGACCGCCGCTGTCTGCGGCGTCGGGGATACATACCGGCAGCGGGGCCCGAACTCATCGCGGCGGCGAAGATTTTCTGAGCGACTTTTTGAGCAGTGCCGTGTCGCACCCCCGCGGTACGGTCCAACGCGAGCCAACGGAGGGGAGGCGGGGCGGCATGGCGAAGACGAAGGTGCAGTCGGAGGATTTCGAAACGCCTGGTGGAGTGACCGGCGGGCAGTCCGGCAGCGTGCCCGGCCCGGAGCTGACGGCGGACTTCGACCGCGAGGCCGAGCCGTACCGGCCCGAACTGCTGGCCCACTGCTACCGGATGCTCGGCTCGGTCCAGGACGCCGAAGACCTCGTGCAGGAGACCTATCTGCGGGCGTGGCGCGCCCGCGAGCGCTACGACCGGACACGTAGTTCGCTGCGGACCTGGCTGTACCGCATCGCGACCAACGCCTGCCTTACCGCGTTGGAGGGCCGCAGCCGCAGGCCGCTGCCTTCGGGGACCGTGCCTGAGCGACGGCCGCTCGACCCGTTCGTCCACGGCGGCGACGCCACCTGGCTGCAGCCGATCCCCGATTCGATGCTGCGCCTTGACGACCCGGCCGGGGCGGCCATCGACCGCGGCAGTCTGCGCTTGGCGTTCGTCGCCGCGATCCAGCACCTGTCGGCGCGCGAGAGGGCGACTTTGATCCTGCGGGAAGTGCTCGACTTCTCGGCCGCTGAGACTGCGGATGTTCTCGGTATGACTACCGCTTCGGTGAACAGCGCGCTGCAGCGGGCGAGAGTGCGGTTGCGCCAGGCGGGGGTGCTGGAGGACGAGGTCGCTGAACCTTCGCGGGCTGACCAGCGGGACTTCGTCGAGCGGTACATGCGGGCCTTCGAACGGGCGGACCTCGTGGGGCTCAAGCGGCTTCTAGCGGACGACGTCATCATGGAGATGCCCCCGATGCTCAACTGGTTCACCGGCCGCGAGAACTATGGACAGTTCATGGACTGGATCTTCGACATCCCCGGAGTGCAGTGGCGGCTTGTCCCTATCGCGGCGAACGGCCAGCCGGGTTTCGCTGCTTACTGGGACGGTGAGGGTGTTGCCTTCCAGCTGCACACGGTCCAGTTCTGCACCGTTGGTGCGGTGGGCATCAGCCGTACCACTGTGTTTCAGGGCGCCGAGGTCTTCGCGGCGCTAGGTCTGCCCGACCGAATCGAACCCTGATTTCGCGCGAGAACCCAGGGGCCGCGCAGAGGGCCCGCACCGCCACCCGAAAGCAGTGCGGGCCCTGTCTGTGGGGGCGGGGCCTACCAGCCGACCCAGGCGGTGGACTCGTAGCCGCCGCCCAGGGTGTTGGCCTGGAGGCCCGCGTTCGAGAAGGTCCAGAGCTGATCGCCGATCACGACCGTGCGCATGATCTGCGTGTTGTACGGGTCGGCGCCAGCATCGCCGTGGTCGATCCAGGCGGCCTCGGTGAGGGTGTCGGCGCCGATCGCCAGGACCACCACGCCCGAGCCGTACTCCATGTCCCAGTCAGAGACCGGGAGGACCGCGATCGAGGCGTCCGCCCAATAGAGGAACGCGTGCGGGTCCCATTGGACCCGGGAGTCCGCGCCCTCGCGGTGGTACTGGTCCAGCACCGCCGCCTCGCTTGCGGCAGTGTCGAACAGGCTCACCTGGAGGCCCGTGGTCTGGCCCTCCGGCGTCGCCTCCTGGCCGACCCCGAGGAGCCGGTCCGGGCCGACCGGGTGCAGGTACCCGGAGTAGCCGGTGATCTTGAGTTCGCCGGTCACCACCGGGTTCGCCGGGTCGGAGAGGTCGATCGTGTACAGCGGGTCGGTCTGGCGGAAGGTCACGACATAACCGGTGTCGCCGATGAAGCGGACCGCGTAGATCTGCTCGTCCACACCGAGATCGGTCACCGAACCGGTCTCCTCCAGAGAATCGTCGCCGACCGCGAACACCGTCACCGTCGACTTCGACGGCTCGCTCGGCTCGTCCGGCGCGACCTCCCAAGCGCAGTCGTTCCAGAAACCGCAGTTCCCGCCCGTGGACTGCTCGGTCGTCGCCACCCGCAGGTGCCCGTCGAACTCGCTCAGCGAGTACTGGTTCAGCAGCGTCCCCGGGACGGCCGCCTCGCCGACCAGGCGCGCCTCGCCGCCGTCGAACACGAACCGGTAGATCTCGGTCTCGGCCGTCGCCTCGTTCGCGCCCTCGCCGGCCCACGGGTAGTCGTAGTGCGCCAGGTACAGGCTCTCGGCAGTGCCGTGGACCGTCTCGCCGTCGACCATCACCGTCTGCGGCGACGCCTCGGTCCAGTCCCCGTCGGCGGGCAGCGCGAGCACGCTCACCGAGGACCCGGTGAACCGCTCGGGGTGCGCGATCCGGGTGCAGTCGAGGTCCTGCGACTCGCCGTTCACCGAGAACGACGGCAGCCAGTCCTCAAGCTCGGTGTCCCGGAAGGCCTCCAGGATCTCGCCGTCACCGGCGCTGCCGGACGACAGCCGCTCCCACACCGGCTGGATCTGCGGCGCGGAACCGACCGCCAAACGCACCTCGCCGTCCACCAGCCGGGCGTCCACCATGGACCCTTCCATCGTGAAGATGTCGAGTACGTCAAGGGAGGTCGGGTCGAGCCTTTCGAGGCGGAACTCGCTCACCCACTCGCCGCCGCGCTCCGTCGACAGCGCCGACATCAGCAGCAGCTCGTCGTCGCCGAGGAACAGCTGGTGGTTCCACGCCTCCTCCTGGACCGGCCGCTCCGCCACGACCTCGCCCGAACGCGTGTCCACGACCCGCAGCGCGTCGTAGTCCACCACGGTGTAGATGAACGTCCCGTCGGTCTTCACGATGTCCGGTTCGTCAACGCCTGCAACGGCATTGTTCGTCCCTGAGAACGCGTCGTCACCGGCGGCCTGCGATCCGCCCGACTCTGAACTGGTCGCCCCCGCGTCGGCGGCGAGCTCCTCGCCGCCCCGGGTGAGCATGTCGAAGTCCTGGTTGCCGAGCGCGGTGACCGCCGCGTCCTGAATGCTCTGGAGGGCATCCTCGCAGTCGTCGAACGCGGTCAGCTGCGCGGACACGGGAACCCAAGGGGGCGTGGCGATGTGGATGTCGCCGTTGTCTGGCGGCGAGGAAGAGGTGCACGCGCTGGCGGCGGCGAGGGCCGCGGCCGCGGCGGAGGCGATGAGGAGTCTGGTCTTCATGTCCTTCGGACGCCGCGCCCCTCGGATCGGTTCCCGCCGATATGCGACGGGCCCGCGGGCGTCCAGTCACGGCGAAGCTTGCGAGCCGTAAATTGGCAGAGCGCCCCCGGGCCCGTCTGGAATCGGTCGGTTCACCCCTTGGTGCCGCCCGAGGTCAGGCCGCTGATGAGCTGGCGTTCGGCGAACGCGTAGAAGATCAGCGCGGGGAGCATGGCGAGCATGACGAACGCCAGGACCTTCGCGGTCTCGGTCGCGTACTCGCCCTGGAACTGGGTGACGCCGAGCGGCAGCGTCTGCCAGGTCGGTTTGCTGAGCACGACGAGCGGCAGCAGGTAGGAGTTCCAGGACCCGACGAGCGCGAGCACGGACACGGTGGCGAGCACCGGCCGCGACATCGGCAGGAGGATCTGGAGGAAGAACCGCCAGGGCCCGGCCCCGTCGATCGTCGCGGCCTCTTCGACCTCGGCGGGGATCTGCCGGAAGAAGCTGCGCAGGATGATGATGGTGAGCGGCAGGCCGAACGCGGCCTGCGGGAGGATCACGCCGAACGGGCTGTTGAGCATCTCGAAGGTGCGCAGGATGATGAACAGCGGCAGCACGGCCACCGCGAACGGGAACATCATGCCCGCCGCGAACAGCGTGAAGAGCCCTTCGCGGCCCCGGAACTGGAAGCGCGCGAACACGTACGCGACGGCAGCGGCGGCAGCCACGACGATGAACGTGGAGGCGACTGCGATGAACACGGAGTTGCCGAGCTGGCGCCAGAACGAGCTGTCGACCATGACGTCGGTGTAGTTCTGCCAGTTCCAGGGGTTCGGCAGCCCGAGCGAGTTCTCGCGCAGCTGCTGGTTGTCCTTGAAGCCGCCGAGGAGCGCGAAGAGGATCGGCGTGGCGACGAAGACCGCGCCCGCGAACGCGGCGATGTAGAAACCGGTGTTGCGCAGGAGTCTCCCGCGTCGGGTGTTGACGCTCATGCGCGGCCTCCGTTCGTGATGGAGCCCTGGAGGTCCCGGCCCAGCACGTACCGCTGGTAGATGAGGGCGAAGACGAGGCTGACGAGGAACATGGCGATCGACAGGGCCGAGGCGTAGCCGATCTGGTTGCGCACGAAGCCCTGCTCGTACATGGTGATCGCGAGCGTCTCGGAGGCGTGGAACGGTCCGCCCTTGGTGAGCACGTAGACGAGGTCGAAGAGCTGGACGGTGCCGATCACCGAGAGGAACACGGTGATGCGGATGGTGGGTCCCATGAGCGGCAGGGTGATGTGGCGGAAGAGCTGCTTCCCGGTGGCACCGTCCACTTTGGCGGCCTCGTAGAGCTCTTCGGGGATGTTCTGGCGCCCGGCCAAGTACAGGATCATGTGGAAGCCGAAGAACTTCCAGGTGAGAATCCCGAAGATCACGAAGATGACGATGGCGCGGTCGGAGAGCCAGCCGATGCGGTCGTCGAAGCCGAGCCCGGCGAGCAGGGAGTCGGCGAAGCCGCGCCGCGGCGAGAAGATCAGTCCGAAGAGGACGGCGGTGACGGCCTCGGTGAGGATGTACGGCACGAAGAACAGGAGCCGGAACGCGGTGCGGCCGGGGAAGTTCTGGTGCAGGAGCATCGCGAGGCCGAACGCGAGCGGGAGCTGCACGGCGATCGAGAGGATCGTGATGAGCGCGATCCGCCACATGTCGCCGAGGAACACCTCGTCGCCGAGCAGGGTCTTGAAGTTCTCCAGGCCGATGAACTCGGTGGGGAGCCCGCCGAGCCCGTTCCAGCGGAAGAACGCGGTGTAGGCCGCGAACAGGACCGGGAAGAGCACGAAGAGCGCGAACAGGATCAGGGCCGGAGCGATGAACACCGTCAGCGTCCCGGCGCTCGGCCTGCGGCCGTGCCGCTTCGTGCGGGGAGCGCCCCCGGCGCCGGTGGTCACCGGCGCCGGGGGCTTGGTGCCCACTGCTGTCACTGCTCGGCCGCCCAGGCCGCGTTGACCATGTCGACGAACTCCTGGGGGGTGAGTTCGCCGAGGATGAGGCCCTGCGAGGCGTCGTTGATGGTGGAGCCGATCGACGGCGGGTAGGCCTGGTCGAGGTACAGCTGCGTGTCGGTGGCGGTGGCCATCGCGTCGATCACGGCCTGCTGCTCGGCGTTCGGCTCGGGCAGCACCGCTTCAGGATTCGCGGCCACTGTGGACATGTTGCCGTCCTTGACCGAGCGCGCCTGGTTCTCCTCTTCGAGGAGGTAGCACATGAACTCCTCGATCTCCTCGGGCGCTTCGGCACCGGCGGCGAAACCGCCGCCGCCGCCGAGGAACTCGGTGGCCGCACCCGGAGCGCCCTCAACGGACGGGAACGGGAAGAAGCCGAGGCTGTCGCCGATGCCCTCGGTGCCGGAGGCGTCGCGCTGGACCTGCGGGCCCCACTGGCCCATGAGCTCCATCGCGGCGATGCCCTCGCCCATGTGCGCGGCCTGGCCGTCGGCCTCGCCGTACGTCGCGGACTCGTGGCCCTCCTGGAAGGGCTCCATGGCGGCGAGGTCGGCGAGCATCTGCCCGGCCTGGACGAACGCCGGGTCGGAGAAGTCCCCGGCCTCGGCCGCGGCGGCGAGGCCGTCGAGGCCAGCCAGGCGCATCACGAGGTACGTCCAGTAGTAGTGGATCGGCCACTTGTCGCCGCCGCCGAGCGCGATCGGGGTGATCCCGGCTTCCTTGAGCGCCTGGACGGCAGCGGTGAACTCGGTCCAGGTCGTCGGGGTCGCGGTGATCCCGGCCTGCGCGAAGAGGTCCTTGTTGTACCAGAACCCGACGACGCCCTGGTCGAACGGGATCGCGTACAGCTTCCCGTCGATCGTGTAAGCCTCCAAGGCGACCGGGTTGACGAGGTCGAGGCAGGAGAGCCCCGAGATGTCGCGCACGAGCCCCGCCTCGACCTGCTCGGCGAGCACGCCGCCGCCCCAGGTGTTGTAGAGGTCGGGGAGGTCCCCGGCCTGGGTCTGGGTGGCGAGGCGGGTCTTGAAGTCCTCGACCTCGATGGCGGAGGTCTCGACGGTGAGGCCGGACTCCTCGCTCCACTCGTCGGCCATCGCGGCCCAGGTGGATTTCATGGGGTCTTCGTTCTGGATGTGCCAGAAGGTGACGTCGGCGTCGCTCTCGCCGCTGTCGCCGCACGCGGCGGTGCCCAGCGCAAGCATGGCGGCCGTGCCGGCGGCCACCAGGGCCCGCGGCCGGAGCAGGGGATTTCGCATCGTTGCTCGTCCTATCGATGGATGAAGGGTGCTCCGAAACTTTCGGGGAAAGTATCGGAAATTATCGATGCGGTCATACTACCCGTGACCAGTCCGAATGTGAAGAGGGTCTCTGTTACCGCTCGCCTTTGCGGCACAAGGAACATCGATGCAGGTCAATGACGTGAGGGCGCGTGGAATGCGAAACGGCCGCCCGTGAACCGGACGGCCGTGAACTTCTGGAGCGGGTGACGAGAATCGAACTCGCCTCTCAACCTTGGGAAGGTCGCATTCTACCAATGAACTACACCCGCGAACTCTGGCGAACAGAGCCGCTCGAAGTATACAAGGCCGCGGCGGCGGAGCCCGGAGGCCCCGCCGCCGCGGCGTTCAACCAGTGAGACCCGCGGGCCGCCTGCTCTGCGGCCCTGGGCGTCTCGCCGCTACTCCCAACCGGCGATGACCTCGTCGATCGCGTCGTTGAAGTCGGCGACCTCGCCGTACACGCCCGGCTGGTTGGGCTCGGCGCAGCCGTAGCCCCAGCTGACGATGCCCACGAGGACCTGCTCGTCACCGGCGGGGGTCATGATCGGCCCGCCCGAGTCGCCCTGGCAGGAGTCCACCCCGCCGTTCTCCAGGTCGCCCGCGCACAGCATGGTCTGCGCGTCGACCTCATCCGGGTAGGCCGCCTCGCAGTCGGCGTCGCTGACGAACGGCACCTCGACCCACTGCGCGGTGGTCGGGAAGCCGTCGCCGGTGTCGCCCCAGCCGGCGGTCTCGAGGACGTCGTACTCCTCGGGTTCGGTGGCGAGCGCGATCGGCTCGACGTCGAGCGCCTCGTCGAGCTTGAGCAGCGCCCAGTCGTTCGACATCGCGATCGGGTCGTTGTAGTCCTCGGCGACGTGGACGGCCGCGACGGAGGTCTCGACGACGTCCTCGGACTCGAGGTCGATCGCGCCGGAGAAGACCACGAGCTCCTCGGGGTCGGTGACGTCCTCGACGCAGTGCGCGGCGGTGAGGACGATGTCCTCGGCGATCACCGTGCCGCCGCAGAACTGCCGCTCGTACGCGGTGCCGTCGCCGGGGGAGCCGAGGCCGACGAGCCAGGGGTACTGGCCGTCGGTGACGTCGCCGCCGCCGATGATCTGGGCTTCGAAGTCGCCCTTGGGTTCGGCGGGCTCCTCCGCGTTGGCGGCGACGCCCGCCCATGCGATGGCGGCCGCGCCGAGACCTGCGGCGACGCCGGCGCCGAGACGGATCAGGTGCTTCCTCTTTCTGTCCACTGTGCATCCTTTCGGGGTGGATGTGAGGGTTGGGCCGTTTGGCCGTCCTAGACCGAAAGACGCAATGAGTCAGATTCACGGTTGCGTGCGGCTAAAAGAACTTTTTTCACTGAATAGTGGCAAAGGTCGCTCAGGGATACGGGAACGGCCGGACAGGCGAACGCCTGTCCGGCCGCGGGCCGACACTTTTCTCTCTTGCTCGTCTACTGCTCGGCGGAACCGAGCTCCTTGCCGAGGTGGATCGAGCCCTCGGTGCACGCGTAGTGCCCGAACGGGGTGACGGGCGCGTACCCGAGCACGCCGTACATCGCGACGGCCTCGGGCTGGCGCGGCCCGGTCTCGAGGATGACCCGCTTGCATCCGGCCTCGGCCGCGGACGCCTCGACGGCGGCCACGAGGAGGCTCGCGAGGCCCTGCCTGCGGGCGTGCTCGCGCACGTACACCCGCTTCATTTCGGCATCGTCCTCGTGGGCGCGCCAGCCGCCGCAACCGGCGGGCTCGCCGGCCTCGTCGTAGGCGACGATGAAATCGCCGTTCGGCGGGTGGAAGTCGTCCTCGCCCAGCTGGGTCTCGTCGCCGCCGCCGTAGCGGCGGACGTACTCCTCCTGGATCTCGGCGCAGAGCAATTGCGCCACAGGGCTGTCGAACCGGGTCCTCGAAAGCGTGTACTGCACGCGTCCAATGCTGACATGGCGCCCTCAAGCGCGCCAGCGCTGTTGATCACGCGCACGGCCTGCGCAAACCCGCCGGAAACCGGCCGATCGGACGAGGTGTAGGAGGCCCGTTCGGCGGCGCGGGCCGACCGAACGCACAGACTTCGCGCTCACCCGCAAGGCGGCGTCCTCCACGGCCGGTATCGCGTTCGCGACCATTACGATCTTCACATCGGCGATGTGAAGACCAGTCCGGCGTCCCGGGCACTCCGTCGCCTCCGAACGCACGCGGGCGCGCGCATCCCTCCGGTTCCGGCCGGGCGCTCCCGGCGGCGCGGGCCCTGCCCGCGCCCGAACCCCCGTGCTGTCCGGAGCTTCCGCGTGCGGAGCTTTTTCGATCGTGCGGGAGACCCGGCCGCGATCCGGTAGGAAGGAGGCATTCACCCATATGCGCACTATGCAGCGACGGAGGCCGCAGATGGCCCGCGCTGACCGCTGGAACGGCTGGTCGGCGCCCTCGGTGCGGACGGCGTTCACCGCCGCGTTCGCGGTCGTGGTGGTCCTGGTGGGCCTGCGCCTGACCGTGCGCGACGACTCGCACGCGGTCTCGTGGCTGGCGCTGCCTCCCCTCGCGGCCTCGGCGTTCCTGCCGTGGCGCTGGGTGGCCGGGGTCGGGCTGGCGAGCATGGCGGCGGCCTTCGCCTACCTCTGGATTCTGTACGACTTCGCGATGGACGGCGTGGCCTCGCACGGCGTGGACTTCCTGGTCGTGGCCGTGGCGGTGGTGATCTCGGCGGCGGTGGCGATCGTCCGCGAACGCGACGACGAGCGCATGAAGCGGCTGACGCAGCTCGCCTCGGTGGTGCAGCAGGCGATCCTGCGGCCGATCGGGGAGCGCTTGGGGCCGTTCGACATCGCGGCGCGGTACGTCTCGGCGCGGTCGGGCGCGGAGATCGGCGGCGACCTGTACGAGGCGCTGAACACCGACTACGGGGTGCGGATCATCATCGGGGACGTGCGCGGGAAGGGCCTGGACGCGGTGCGGCTCTCGTCCACCGTCCTCGGCTCGTACCGGCATGTGGCGTTCGAGCGGTCGGACCAGCGGTGCATGGTGAACGACCTGGACCACGCGGTGGCGCGCAACGCGGGGGACGAGGACTTCGTGACGGCGATCCTCATGCAGGAGCGCGGCGGGACCCTGGAGATCATGAACTGCGGTCACCCGCCGCCGATGCTGGTGCGCGACGGCGTGGCCACCTATCTGGAGCCGGAGTCGATGGCGCCGCCCCTGGGGCTCAGCCCTTCGGCGCGCGAGCTGACGGTGCGGCTGCAGCCGGGGGACCGGATCTTCCTGTACACCGACGGCCTGGCGGAGGCCCGCAAGGACGGGGAGTTCTTCCCGATCCGCGAGCGGGCCTGGAGCCTCATCGGGCACGGCAACGTGGGCGACGGCCTGGCGTCCCTGGAGTCGGCGCTGCGCCGCTGGGTGGGCGGCCCGCTGACCGACGACATCGCGCTGCTCCTCTTGGACTACCGGCCCGACAGCGCCGGGAAGTAGCTCACTCGGGCCGGGAGAGGCGGCACCGGCGCAGGTGCCGCATCCGCGAGATCGACTTGCGGCGCTTGGTGAGGCGGACGGGCAGGTGGCGGCGGAACCTCACTGCGCCCCCTCCTCGGCGGGCAGGGCGAGCGGCATGGGGACGCGGAAGACGCGGTGCAGGACGGGCCTGGCGCGGCGGTGGCGGCCGATGTAGGCGGGCCGCGTGCGCGCGGCGAGGCGGTCGGCGACGGCTCGGATCATGGGGTGCTCCTGGTGGGTTCGCACAGGCGGTCGTTCACCGGGTTCAACGAAGCACGGGTGCGCAGGTTACGGCGGAAGGGCCGGGCGGCGGCGACGATCACCCGATCGAATGAGTGCCGCGTACCGGACCAGTCGGAAACCGGACTGGATTTTCCTGGTGAGACCACTTTTCTCGCGGGCTTCGGCGCGGCATACTTGAGCTAGCTACTGACGGGTAATATGATCAGGGTTACCACCGAGTAATGGAGGACCCGCAATGACGCACTTCCGCCACAACCTTCGAGACCTGGAGTTCAATCTCTTCGAGGTCTTCGGAGCGGACAAGATTCTCGACAACCCGGCCTTCGCGGACCTGGACGAGGCGACCGCCCGCGAGATCCTGGCCGAGCTGGCGCGCCTTTCCCAGGAGGAGCTGTCCTCCGGCTGGGTCGAGGGCGACCGCAACCCGCCCGTGTTCGACCCGGCGAGCCACTCGGTGACGCTGCCCGAGTCGTTCAAGAAGGCCTACAAGGCGTTCATCGACGCCGAGTACTGGCGCCTGGACCTCCCCGAGGTCCTCGGCGGCACCTCCGCCCCGCGCATCCTCTGGTGGTCCCTGGCCGAACTCGTGCTCGGCGCCAACCCGGCGCTGTGGATGTACGCCGCGGGCTCCTCCTTCGCGCACTCCGCCTACATCGAGGGCACCCCCGAGCAGCAGGAGTGGGCGAAGCTCTTCATCGAGAAGGGCTGGGGCGCGACCATGGTCCTCACCGAGCCCGACGCGGGCTCCGACGTCGGCGCGGGCACCACGAAGGCCTACAAGCAGGCCGACGGCTCCTGGCACATCGAGGGCGTCAAGCGGTTCATCACCTCGGGCGACCAGGACATGACCGAGAACATCATCCACTACGTGCTCGCCCGCCCCGTGGGCGAAGAGGGCGTCGGCGGGCCGGGCACCAAGGGCCTGAGCCTGTTCGTCGTACCGAAGTTCCTGTTCGACCCGGCCACCGGGGAGCTCGGCGAGCGCAACGGCGTGAACGTCACCAACATCGAGCACAAGATGGGCCTCAAGGTCTCGGCGACCGCCGAGCTCACCTTCGGCGAGAAGTCCCCCGCGAAGGGCTGGCTCCTCGGCGAGAAGCACGAGGGCATCCGGCAGATGTTCCTCATCATCGAGTACGCGCGGATGATGGTGGGCACCAAGGCCATCGCGACGCTCTCCACCGGCTACCTGAACGCGCTCGACTACGCGAAGAGCCGCATCCAGGGCGCGGACCTGCTCAAGTCCATGGACAAGACCGCGCCCCGCGTGCCGATCATCAAGCACCCGGACGTGCGCCGCTCCCTGCTCATGCAGAAGAGCTACGCCGAGGGCCTGCGCGCGCTCGTCGCCTACACCGCGTCCTGGCAGGACAAGTCCCGCCTGGCCGAGCTCGACGGCGACGAGGACGCGGCCGAGACCGCGAAGAAGGTCAACGACCTGCTGCTCCCGATCGTCAAGGGCTGCGGCTCGGAGCGGGCCTACGAGCTGCTGAGCAGCGAGTCGCTGCAGGTCTTCGGCGGCTCGGGCTTCCTCCAGGACTACCCGCTCGAGCAGTACGTGCGCGACGCCAAGATCGACACGCTGTACGAGGGCACGACCGCGATCCAGAGCCTCGACTTCCTGTTCCGCAAGATCATCAAGGACAACGGCGAGTCGCTCATGGTCGTCGCGGGCGAGATCATGGAGTCCACCCAGGACGGCCACCCGGCGCTCGAAGCGGTGCGCGGCAAGGTGCTGCGCGCGCTCGGCGACGTCCAGGGCATCCTCGAGGCGCTCCAGCCCGCGCTCATGGCCGCGATGGGCGACGAGCCCCGCGAGCTGTACAAGGCCGGCCTGCACTCGCGCCGCCTGCTGCTGGCCGTCGGCGACCTCATGGTCGGCTGGCTGCTGTTGCGCCAGGCCGAGATCGCCCAGGCCAAGCTCGACGCTGGAGCGGACGACGACTTCTACCGCGGGAAGGTCGCGGCCGCGACGTTCTTCGCGAAGGAAGTCCTGCCGCGCCTCACCGCCGACCGCAAGATCGTCGAGGCCGCGGACCTGACCGCGATGGACCTCCCCGACGAGGCCTTCTAGCCGCACTGCCTACGGCGGCCGCTCTCCCGAGGGCGGCCGCCGTTTCCATGTCTTCCTCAGGCGCCGTAGTGGATCCAGGACGCCCACATGTGCGGCGCCCGGCCCAGGCCCTGGGCGCGCAGGCCCGCCTGCGCTGCGTGGACCGCCCGCGCCGACTCGCCGAGGTCACCGTCGAGGGCCGTGTAGAACCGCTCCGCGAACTCCGGCGAGTGGCTGTCGAGGACCGGCCACAGGGTGCCGACCGCGTACGGGAAGCCCGCGACCTGGCACGCGGCGGCCAGGTGCAGCGACTCGTCGAGGAGGGTCCCCTCGGTCGCCTGCGCGGTGCGGCACGCCGAGAGGTACGCGAGGCGCCGCCGCTCCAGGCGCAGCTGCGACAGGTCGCCGACGGTGAGCGGCGCGGTGGCGTGGTCGTGGAGCACGAACCCGCTCGCGGCCGGGTTCTGGGCGTCGTTGTGCGCGTGGCACACGAAATGCGCGATGTCGCTGCGGCCCAGCAGCTCCAGGACGTTAATGCGGTTGGCTTCAGCGCCTGAGAGGACGTCTTCGAAGACGCCCGGCGCGGCCCGATGGAGCCGCGCGACCTCGTCCCGGGCGTACGGCAGCGGCGGGAACCCTTTCGCGTGCTCGACCGCCGCCACGAATCCTTGCAGCCCTGCGGCTCCGGTCTTCGCGGCCTGGGACCGCGAGTGCAGCAGGTGCCGGATCGTCGGCGTGTACGAGGACACGACCCGGTCGGCGGTGAGGACCGGTTCGGGCGCACCGTAGTCGGCGGCAGCGTGCAGCGGCAGCAGCCCGAGCATCCCGCCGGGCGCCCACCACAGGCGCGGGCAGTCCGCCGCTTCCGTTGGGCTGTAACCGAGGTGGTCGAGGACCGGGCCGGTGACGGCCTTGTGCAGCCAGGTGAGCGAAGCGAGCGCGGCCTGCTGGAACTGGTCGGCCTTGTCGAAGTCCTCCGCTTCGGGCCCGTAGAGCCCGTTCACCGCCTGCACGAACGCGTTGACGGCGAGGGTCGCGCCCGCGAGGGTCGCCTCGGGCAGGTGCAGCCGCTCGATGCCCCCGGGCCGGGCGATGAGGGCGTGGCTGCCGAACCGGCTGAGGTTCAGGGCCACGATCGGCCCCTCGGCGGCGGCCGCCCGCATCTGCTCCGCAGTCGGCGGGTCGCCGAACCCTTCGAAGCCCTCCACCGCTTTGACCTGCGCCGTAATGGCTTTCAGCTCCTCGGCGGCCTGGTGCCGCCACTCCCGGTCGGTCGCCGACGACCCCGCGGCGTCGTCGGCGGCGAGCGTCGCGGTCAGCTCCTCATAGCGGGCCGCCAGTTCCGGTGCGGCGCTGTGCAAGTCCGTGAGTTCCCGCCGGGAGTCGATGATCTGGTTCTGCAGCACCGAACGCCCGCCCTCAAGCAGCCGCAGCGCGTACTCGTCCACTGCGGCGCCCTCCTTCTCGGTGAGCGCCAAAGCGACCGCGTCAGCGGTGATCCCGCTGAACTGCTGCAGGTACTCCATGCGCCGGTCCGGCCGGACGTGCCGCGACGCCGCCGACGGCACGAGCCCCACCGCGATCGCCAGGAACGGCCGGGCCGCCGCCGGTCGGCGTGCCGCCTTCAGGAGGTCGACGGCGGTGAGCGCCGCCCTGATCCGCGTCGCGGGCGACAGCGACTCGTCGCCGATCGTCTCGAGCTGGCCCGCCAGTTGCGGTGCGAGGGAGGCGACCTGGGTGGCGTGCGCCTCCTGGTCGCCGTCGCGTTCGGCCATGATGAGCAGCATCGCCTGCGCCCGCGCCATCAGCAGCCGCAACGGGTGCTTGACGTTCGCGGGCAGACCGTCGTCTTCGAGCGCCGCACGGCCCCGCTCGATGAATTTCGCGATCTGCTCGGCGTCCTCGACCATCGAAGCCCGATGCCCTTCAAGAACCAGCTTCGCGAGCATCGTCAACCGGTGTGCGTACTCGCCCGCAGGGAGCAGCCGCTCCTGGCGTTCCAGCTCCGCGATGCCCTCGTCGATCCGCCGTGTATCGCCCGCCAGCGCCGCAGCCGGGTCGGCTTGCGCCAGCAGGAACGCATCGACGACGCCCTTGGGGATCATGCCGAGCCTTGCGACCGTCGCCTCGTCGGGCGCCTGCTCGGCGAGACCGGCCAACGCGCGCGCCCCCTCGAGCATCGAGAGGAGTTCGGCGATGGTCTGCCCGGTGGTCGACCCCGCGTCGAACCGGCTCGGCTGGGCGATGACCTCGGGAGGCGGCACCCGCTCGGCGGTGAGCGCTTCGAGCCGCTCCCGGATCTCCGCGGCGGTCGGCGCGGCGTCGAGGAGACCGGCGCCCGTGTCAGTCGGGAACTCGCGGCCGAGCGCCGCAGCATGGTCGAGGTCGGCCGGGTTGCCTATCCTGTTGTAGCGGAAGGTCAGCAGCAGCGCGAGCCGGGCGGCGGCCCGCCGCGCGTCCTCGGGTGCGGTTGCCAGCGACATCGCCTGGCCGAGCAGCGAGATCGACTCGTTGAGGATCTCGAACCGGGTCTCGTCCTCGGCGAACTTGAACGACAGGAGCTCGCCGAGCTCGATGAGCGTCCCGACCCGCATCTCGGCGTCGAACGCCTCGGATTCGAGACTGGAGCGCAGGAGCGCCTCCAACTGGGCCATCGCCGCCTCGGGATCGGGCTCCTCCATGACGCCGCGCATCTGCTCGAAACCGTCGATGAAGCCGCGCAGCTCCGGCACTATCTCCGCCAGCTCCGGGTCGCCTTCGGCCATGCCGATCAGCTCCGACATCAGATCACCCATGTGCTGGAAGTCGTCCTGCTCAGGGACGGTTTTCGAGGTCTGTACTGCGAACCGCTGCGCCTCCGCGAGCCGCACCAGCAGGCGCAGCCGCCCCCGCAACTCCTCGTCGAGCTCGGGGAGGCCGACGACCCGCTCGGCGAACGCCGCGAACGGGCCGACGGCCGCCGCGTCGTCTTCGGCGGACGCGGCGAGGACCGCGACCAGCTGCTCGACCGTCCCCCGGATCACCTCGGGCACCGCCGGGGCATCGCTGCCGGAAAGCAGCTCGAGCTCACCGGGGAGCGCCGCCAACGCCGCCTCGTCGCCGCCGGAAGCCAGCAGCGCCAAGGCGATCACCAACTGCTCCCGCAGCCGACGCGGCGGATCGAACTCCGCCGACGACTCGACCTCCCGGAACAACCGGACCGCCTCCGCCGCATCCGACACCGACTCCGCGTGCTGCGCACGGAAACTCAAAGCGGCAGCCAGCGCCGCCACGGCACGGTGCCGCTGCTTCGAACCCTCCGGTGCGTACTCGACAGCCTCACGGGCCCAGGAGACCGCCGTGTCGAGGTCCCCGTCCTGCGCGGTCCCCTCATGGAACCGCTGCGTCACGGCACCGCCCGCGAGCGCCAGCACCGCCGCCCGGCCCGGATTGTCCGGCGTCAGCGCGGCGACCGCCCCCGCCGCCACGGCCACGAGCGTGTCGAGCAACTGCGGATCGCCCGACTGCGCGAACGCCTCCTTGAGCGCGTCGCGGGCCGCGACCAGCCGCGGCAGGAAATTCGGCGAGAGCGGCGGCGTCACCTCCATCATCCGCAGGTGAACGGCCGCAAGCGCACGCGGATCGGACTCGTCCACCGGCACCCCGAACTCACGCCGCACCTCGACCGGATCGGCAATGCGCTCGGCGAGCAGCGACAGGGCCGCCGCAGGCAAAGCGCTGATGTCATCCGCCAACAGCAAGCAGGGCAGCAGCACCTGCGCCATGGCCACGAAATCGGCGTCACGATCCCCTTCAGCCCCTTGCGGCATCGTGCACACCCGCAGCCAATACCGCCATGCCAGCGCCGTCAGCGCCTCCATATCCTCCGACGAAAACTCGAGAAGGCTGAGCAGCCGCTCCGCCTCCCCGTCCGACCCGGAATCATTGGCGGCGGCGGCAATGCGCGCCGACTCGGCCCGCAAAGCAGCGGCGATCCTGTCGCGTTCAAGCGAGGAGTCCATCGAACCAACATAGCGGCGAGACACACGCGGCACAGTCCCCGGTAGGGCGAAACAAATTGGTGCGCAACCCATTCGCGACACACCGCTAAGATGATCAAGGATGCCCCTGTCTCCGGAATGCGAGCGCGCATGAGCGACAACGACGAACTGCTGCCCAAACAACTCGGATACGTCTGCGGAAACGCCGCCAAAATGAGCCGAAGACTCACCGAGAAAGGCGCCGAAGACTGGATCGCGAAATACCGCGAAGGCGCCATCGAACTCGAACCGATGCTGCAGCGCATCGGACACGACCTCGCACTCCACACCCATACGGCCTGGACCGGCAGCGGCAGCCGCGGACCCGCCGACACAAGCCCCGAAGCTATGGGCGGCTTCCCCCGAGGTACCGAATCGGGCCGCATGGAACCGCATTTCAACTGCCCCCGCCCCGAAGGCAGACAATGCACCCGCTCGGAACCGATGCGGTCTAAAAGCGACGGCGACCGGCCCCGATGCGCCCTCGCCGACACCGAGATGCGCTGGGGCGGAAACTTCGGACCGGTCCGGCCATGACGACCTTCCTCGGCGACCTCGCAGGCCGCATGAGCGAACGCTGGGTCACCACCGCGACCCTCCCCGGCCTGGCCTTCCTGGCCGCAGCGGCGACCGCGTTCGCCATGGGCCACCGCCTCGACGCGGCCGCCCTCCGCACCCGGATCGAAGCGCTCTCCCGACTCGAGCACCTGAGCGCCGGCGCGGCCGTCGTCCTCATCGCGGCGGTCCTCGGCGCCGCGCTGGCGGCCGGGGCGTGCGCGCTCGCGATCGGGCGGGCGCTCGAGCGGCGCTGGTTCGCGGGGAAGGCGCGGTTCCGTTGGCTGCCACGGCGTTGCAAGGCGGCGGTGCGGAGGCTGCTGCCGAGGTACGTGCCGCTGGTGCGGGTGTTCGATGCGGCTTGCGTCCGGCTCGAACGGGAGCGGGGCGTGATCCTGGCGCACGTGTGGCCGGTCCTGTGGCTGTCGCTCCCCGATACGGCGCGCGGCGAGGTCGTGCTGGCGCGGGGCAGCCTGCGCGGCGGTGCGGTCGCGCTCGGCTGGGGCCTCCTGTACTTGGTGCTCGGTGTCTTCTGGTGGCCCGCGCTGCTTATCGCGTCGGCCCTGTGGTGGATCGGCATTGTGCGCAGCCGAAGCGGCATGGCCGACTATCTGCGTGCGATCAACGCCGCGGTGGTGCTGCATTCGCCGGAGCTCATCGAGAAGTTCGGGTTGGGTCCGAGCGCGCCGCCCACTCGGGAGAGCTATGCGCGGCTCACTGCGTTCGTGCAGGAAGGATTCGCCTGGGAATGGGTGAACCGCGACCCGGAAAAGTGATCATGGAACAGTCCCGGCCAATTCATTTCCAGCGGGGATGAATGTGTGAGCGGCGGTTGCACGATCCTTTCGACACCGCCGGGAACGGGGACGGGCCCCCGACTCCGATAGCGCGATCCGGCGGACCGTCCGCATTCATTCGCGCGCGGAAAGGACCGTCATGAACCTCCGTGGCAAGCATTTCCTCATGGGCGTCACCGCTTTCGCCCTGATCGCCCTCGCCCTCCTCGGCCTCGCGGGAACCGGCGCCGCCCCGGCCGGCTCCGCCTGCGAACCGTCCGATGCGACGTGCGTTGACTGGACCGAAGCGTCCGACGTCGAAGCGCGCCGGGGCGGCTCGAACACCGACTCGGACACGGACTCGCGCGGCGGCGGGGTCGTCGTGGTCTTCGGCGTCGGCTGCGTCGGGCTCGTCATCCTGCTGATCATCATCGCGATCGTCAACGCGGCCTCGAACCCCGAACGCCGCGACTAGACCCGGCCGCGAGGAAAGCCTCCCACCGCTGATGCGGTGGGAGGCTTCCTCTTTGGCGTGCGGCCGGTTCTCGTACCGCCCGGCCGCCGCCGTCTAGGCGGTGCCCGCCGAAGGGTCGACCGTCCCGAAGTCGAAGTAGACGGCCGCGGCGTCGTCGCCGCTGGTCGTCTCGGCGAGCGCCGCGTCCAGGCCGTACAGGGTCCCGCGCAGGTACTGCAGGTTCCGCCACATCGCGGCGTGGAACTCCAGGTACTGGCCGAGCGCGTTCTCGGCCGCGCCGGGCGCGGTGCCGAACGCGGGGGCGCGGCTCAGGGTGCCGGTCGCCATGACCGGCAGCAGCTCGTTCTCGAGCTCCTCGATCAGCTCCACCAGGAACTGCCGGTACTCGCCGATCGCCTCGGGGTCGAACACGCGGTCCGCCATGATCTCGCCTTCCCTCGCCTAGTTGTAGGGGTCTTCGTTGGGTTTGACGTAGCCCCAGACGTTCCCGGTCTCGCGGCGGGCCAGGTCCTGCGGCTTGTCGTCGTCCTTCTCGCCGTCCTGCTTCTTGTCGGAGTCCGAACGCTCCGAGCCCTTCCCGGACCGGTTCGATGTCGAGCCCGCGGCCTGGCTCTGCTGGAAGAGCCCGCCGCCGCCACCGCCGCGTGCACCGCTGGTGGAGGCCGTCGTCGCCGTTGTGGTGGGAGTCGTGACGGCCGGCCCGAACAGCCCCTGCGGCACCGCGTTCCCGGTCGTCGGCAGCACGCCGCCGCCCGGGCGCCCGCCGCCGCCCGCCCCGAACGAACCGCCGCCGGTCCCGCCCCCGAGCCCGGAGCCGCCGCTCGCCAGACCGCCCGAAGGACCGTCCTCCTCCTCGGCTTCCTCAGCCTCCCAAGGGGTCTCTTCGGTTTTGACGGTTCCGTCGCCGCCCGGGGGCACCGGGCTCGGGTCCTGCGTCGTCTGCGGCTCCACGGGAGTCGCGGGCTGCTCCGCCTCAGGCACCGTCAAATCCATATAGGACGAATCGGCGCTGCTCGGGTACGGACGGTCCGCACCAGTCGTCTGCACCGCTGACAACTCCGCGCTCTGCCCGTCCCGCTTCTCCGCGATCGACTCGTCGATCGCCGCCTGCCGCTCCACGTACGCCGCCAACTCGGCCGCCACCCGCTCCGAGAAGACCTCCTTCGCCTCCTCGCCCACCAGCGCCCGCACGTCCGCGACCAGCGCACCCAGGCCCGACAGCTGCTGGCCCACGCGCTCCTCGATGAACTCCCGCACCTCCGTCGCCAGACCCGTGTCGGCGCCCGCCAGCTCCAAGGCCTTCTCGGCCTCCTCGCACGTCATCGTGATGCAGTCCCCGTGCCACCACGCCGGACGCACATGCAGCGCAACGAGACTCGACCACTCGCCCTCCGTCCCGACCAGCGGCGCCGGAAACGGGATCTCGCCCGAGTCCCCGCCCTGCAGCGTATAGATCGCCGACTCCCGGCCCGCCAGCTCGCCCACGGTCGCTTCGATATCGTCGAGCGCACCCTCCACAAGGGCCCGAGCCTCCCCGGCCTGCACCGCGAACGCGTCGAAATCCTCACCGGCCCAGTGCTCCGACAGCGCCGCCAGCTTCGACTTGAACCGCTGCGGCCACGTCCCGAGCCGCGACCCCACCTCCTCCGACCAACCGGTACGCAAGCGCTGCAACGAGAACGCGTCCGCATCCTCCGGCCGCACCGCCGACACCGCCGCCCGGAAATCCTCCTCCGTCGGATACGCCATGCCCTCGCAGCGCGGCTTGAACCGGTCCCGCTGCCCCTCCACCGGCACCGCCGACGCCAACTGCACCCACGCCTCCTCCGCCGGATGCGCCACCGGATGCGGACACGCCGCCGACGAACACCCGGCACGGTCCCCCGACGCCAGCGCCGACGTGTCGCCGAACGCGATCGTGAACTCGAACGACGGCAGCTCCAGAGAACCGTCCCCGTCCGCGAAAAGCCCATCGGTCATCGGCGGCGCACCTCCTCACGTGACGGCCCGGTCTCCGGGCCTCGATTGCGTGTGCGGCCCATACAAAACGCAGACATCACGAATCCGTCATGGGTTGATCAAGCCCGCGCCGGGACCGACCCGTGACGGGCCGCGCGACAGTACTCCTGACGCCGCCGGGCGTCCGCCCGCGAGGGCGTCGACACCTCGGAGAAGGAGGAGCCCATGACCGTGCACATGGACGTTGACGATGTGCGAACGGGCGGTACCGGCCTGCGCGGCCTGGCCCCGAACAGCCAGGCCGCGTCCAGGCGGGTCGAGCGCCCGGCGGCGACCGCAGCCGAGAACAACACCGGCTTCGCCACCGGCGAGGCCGGCCGCCGCTGGCAGACCGCGCTCGCCGCCGTCGCCACCGGCGTCGAGCGCCGCCTCACCTGGCAGGGCGACCAGGTCATCGGCAGCGCCGACGACCTCGACGCCGCCGACAAGGAGATGAGCGCCCGCTTCGGCGGCATCCAGAACCAGCTCAACACCACGCCGAAGGCCTAGGAGGACCCCATGCCCAGTTACCAGGACGCGCTCTCGGCGCACCCCTCGGAGTTCCTCACGTACGCCTCCGAGATGACCGCCGCCGCAACGGATCTCGCCACTCAGCAGACCGACTACGGCACCAAGGTCGCTGAGATCAACAGCCACTGGCGCGACACCGCGAACGACGCCTTCAACGGCGAGGTCGGCAACGTCAACGCCCACATCACCCAGGTCATCGGCGAAGTCACCGCGACCGCGAGCGGCCTCGCCGGGACCGCCGCGCAGATGCTCCTCGAATGCACCGGCCTCAAAGCCGCCGACGCCGCGCTCAAAGCCGTCGGGTTCAACATCCAGCCCGCCCCGATGGTGACCCTCGGCCCGGCGCAGCGCACCGCGATCGCGATGGCCGGCCCGTTCGGCGGCATCCTCGAAGCGGCCCTCCAGGCCCAGGCGGCGGCGGGGACGTTCGGGCTCCAGACCCTCACGTCCCTCATCAACGCCGCCGACGCTACGGCCGGAGCGGCCCTCACGCAGGCCGCCGAGCTCCTCAAGCCCCTGGAGGACAAGTCGAGCGGCGGCAAGGACATGGAGAACCACCAGGCCGCCGAGGACCACTCCACCAGCGGTACAGGCGGAGAGAACGAAGAAGCATCCTCCGAAGAAGACAAGAAGGAGGAGGAAGAGGAAAAGACCGAAGGAGAACAGAACCAAGACGAACAAGACCAGCAGCAGCAGGACCAGGCCCAGTCCCAGGACCAGCAGCAGCCGACAATGCCCGAGACCCCCTCCGGCATGGAGGACATGGCGCAGCCTGAGGTCCCCGAACTCGACAACCCCTGGGACGCTTCCGAACTTGAAGACCCCGAAGACCTCTCCGGCGGTCTCGCCTCCGGCGGAGGCGGCCTCGGCGGTGGCGGCATGGGCGGCGGCGCGGGCGGGCTCGGCTCAGGCCTCCCCGCGGGCGGCGCCCCCACCGGCGGAGGCATGGGCACCGCGACGATGCTCGGCGCCCCGGCCGGAGGCACCGCGACCGGCGCCGGCGCCAAGGCGGCAGGCGGCGGCATGATGGGCGGTGGCGGCGGCCGCGGCGCCGGAGGCAACCAGGACAACGAGGTCGAGCGGGAATCGTTCCTCACCGAAGACCCGGACGATGACGTCTGGGGCATCGGCAAGGAAGACGACAACCCCTACACCTAACAGCAACCCGCCCGTGGTCGACGGTTTTGAGGGTGTCGACCACGGGCGGCCCCTAAGCGTTCGCTTCAGCGCTCTACGCCAGCGCAGCTGAGACCGGCTGCCGGAACCTCCAAGTCAATGAAGTAGGCGTCGACGGCCTCGTCCAGGCACGGTGTCTTGAGCCCGTAGGCCGTGTGGCCGTAGCCCTCGTAGGTGACCAGGGCGCCGCCGGTCTGCGCGGCGACGCTCTCCGACCACGGGTACACGGTCGCGTAGTCGTGAACGGTCCCGACCAGCACGATCGGGGGCGCGCCCTCGATGTCCAGCGGCCCTTGGGGGTTCGTCGGCTCGATGCCCGAGCCCGAGCAGAACAGGGGCAGCCCGGCGTACGGGCTCCACTCGGTCACGGGGTACTCGTCCGCCAGGCGGTTCATCATCGACTCCCACTCGGCGAACTCGTCGATGCGGAAGTCCCAGTCCTGGCAGAACATCGGCATCTCCGGGAACTGCCGCACGGCGCCCGCGGCGGTGCCGGCCGAGTCGGTGAGCGCCGTGGAGGCGGGGGTTCCGTCGCGCATCGCCTTCAGCCCTTCGGCCAGGGAGGACCAGGCGGCGGGTTGGTTGGCGGCGAAGGCGACACGGGAGAGGCCGAAGAAGTCGAGCGGCGCGCCGCTGCCGGGGTCGGTCAGGTCGCCTGCCCGGGCCCGGTCCTGCAGTTCCTTGTAGACCTCGACCGTGCCGGACCCGTGGAGTGCGCAGGCCTCAGTGGTGTCGCACCACTCAGCGAACTCGCCGAAGTTCCGTTCGAACGCGGCGGTGCTGGCGCTGATGAACTCCCACATCGTCTCCTGGCTGTGGTCCTGGTTCCCGTCCAGCACCATCGTGCGGATGCGCTCGGGGTACCGCTCGGCGTACTGCTGGCCCATCAAGGTGCCGTAGGAGAAGCCGAGGTAGTTCAGGTCGCCTTCGCCGATGGCGCGCCGGATGCGTTCGATGTCCTCGACGACGTGCAGGTTGTCGGCGTGGTCGAAGAGCGGGCCGGTGAGCTCGCGGCAGGATTCGGCTGTGGCTTCGCTGCGGTCCAGCCAGGTCTGGAATGAAGACTCGGTCGTCGGAACCGGGGTGGCCTCGAATGCGGCCACGAGTTCGGCGTCGCAGTCGATCGGGGTGCTGTCACCGACGCCGCGCGGGTCGAAGCCGATGAAGTCGAAACGCTCGGCCGCGTCCTCGGCCAGTGCGTACTCGCCGTTGATGACGTCTTGCACGCCTGAGCCGCCGGGGCCCCCGGGGTCCATGAGGATCGTGCCGATGCGCTCGTCGGGGTTGGTGGCGAGGCGGCGGGCGAGGGCGATCTCGATCTGCTCGCCTCGGGGATCGGCGTAGTCGAGTGGCACTTCGATGGTGGCGCAGTCGAACTCGGGGGCTTCCGCGCACGGCTGCCAGTCGATGGACGGCCGCTTTCCGGTCCCGCCGGTCTCGGCGAGTGCCGCGCTCGGGAAGAGCGCGAGCGCTGTAGCGGCCGCGGTGCCCGCGGCGATAAGGAATCTGTTGGAATTTCGCATAGTTTGGAAGCTATGCCGGTCCAGTGCCCGGCGCATTGCGGCTAGCCCTACCAATCCTGTTGGTGCACACCGGAAAAGGCCTGGGTGTGCCGGAGACCGGCCGCCGCGTCGTCGGCGCCCGGGCGGGGTGGGTCACGCTGTGTGTCGGCTTCCGTAGACTTCGGTTGGTGGACATCGAGTTTCGTGCTGCTCGTGCCGATGAGGCGCCGGTGGTTTCAGCGTTGGCGATGCGGTCGAAGGCGTACTGGGGTTACAGCGAGGAGTTCCTGGCGGCGATTCGCGAGGAGTTGACGTACTCGCCGGAGGTGTGCGCGTCGGGGATGCTGGTGGTGGCCGAGGGGGCGGGCGGGCTGGTGGGGTTCTACCGCCTGGTCGAGGGTGTCCCGGAGGCCCGGCTCGAGTCGCTGTTCGTCGACCCGCCCGCGATCGGGACCGGTGTGGGGAAGGCGTTGCTGCAGCGGGCGCTGCTCGCTGCGGAAGCGCTTGGGGCCCAGACGGTCACGTTGGAGGCCGACCCGAATGCGGAGTCGTTCTACGCCAGGTTCGGGTTCATGCGGTCGGGGGAGTTCCCGAGCGAGTCGATTCCCGGGCGGATGCTGCCGCACATGACGTTCCACATCCCCCGGGGCTGAGCTCGGCGGGCCTACGCGAGCCTGTCGGCGAGGAGCGGGCCCGCTATGCGGAGGCTTTCGTTGCGGGTCAGATGGATTCGTGCTTCGGGGGCGATGGGCCCGCCTGCTGCGATCGTCGCGCCGGTGGCGGTGAGGGACGCGAAGGTCGCGCCTTCCCCGAGGAGGGGCCCTGATTTGAGCGGCATCCAGACCAGGGCGGCGATGTCGGGGTCGTCGGGCTCGAACCGGTCCGGTTCGCCGATGAACTCGGCGAGGAACATGCAGAAGTAGGTGAACGGCCCGGAGGGGAGGTCGGGCCGGAACGGCCTGGTCGGGTCGGGGTTGGGCGAGCGGTGGACGATGAACGGGGCCGGGGTGTCGCCGGTGCGGGCTTCGCGCAGCGTGTCGGTGTCGATGTCGTGCAGGAAGGTTCGCTCCGCCGCTACGAGCCGCACTTCCACGCCGAGTTCTTCACGGGCCTCGCGCAGGGCGCACTCCCAGGGGTCTTCGCCGGGTTCCTGGCCGCCGCCGACACCGCCGACGTACCAGTCGGTGCCGTCCGCGTCCGCCGCGTCGATGCCGTCGGCGCTCAGGGTCGTGAGGACGTTGCCGTCGCGGACGAGCAGGACGCCTGCGCAGAACGGCCGCCCGGCGGTGAGCCTGCGGATCTCGGCGGTTCCCGTGTCGGCCTCCTGCCAGAGCCGGTGTTCGGGCGAGTCGGTGTGCGTCATCGCGTTGCCTCCCTTGTCGAGTCATGCCGACCTTACCCTCCCGGGTTCGTGCCAACACTCCCTGATCTATTGATTTTCGATAGCTATCGATCGATAATCGATGCATGAATCGTTTTTCGGCAATCCTGCTGCAGCTCGCCATCGCCGCCGCCTTCCTCGCCGGTCTCTTCGGGCAGATCGTGGTCGCCCCCGGCGCCGTCCAGGAGGGCATGGCGCAGGCGGTCGAGGGCTCCTACGTCGAGATGCGCCCGTTCGTCATGGCCTACACCGCGATCGCGATCCTCGGGATCGCGTGCGTCCAGGTCGCGCTGTTCGCACTGTGGCGGCTGCTCGCGATGATCAAGTCCGGCGCCATCTTCTCGCTCAAGGCCTTCCGCTGGCTCGACGCGATCATCGGTGCCGCCCTCGGCGCGACCGCCCTCGCCTTCGGCGTCTTCCTGCATCTCACCTCCGGCGCCATGCCCTTCAGGCAGGACGCCAGTATGGACGAGCTGAGCCTCTGGGGCGGCGCGGTCGTCTGCGTCGGGGTCGGCCTCGCGTTCGCCACCCTCATGGTCGTCATGCGCGGCCTGCTCCGCAAGGCCACCGACCTCGAAACCGAGATGGCCGAGGTCGTCTGATGCCCATCATCGTCGACCTCGATGTCCTCCTCGCCCAGCGCGGCATGTCGGTCGGCGAGTTCGCCGCGGCCGTGGGGATCTCGCCCGCGAACGTCGCGGTGCTCAAGAACGGCAGGGCGAAAGCGGTCCGCTTCACCACCCTCGAGGCGATGTGCCGGGTCCTGGACTGCCAGCCCGGCGACCTCCTCCGCCGGGTCCCCGACGACGAGGACTGACGCGCGGGGATCATGGACGCCATGGCCGACACTCCGATCGAACTGTGCTGCCTCCTCCGCGCCCTCCCCGGCGCGGAGGAGGCCATGACCGCCTACGAGGACAAGGTGACCGCGCTCGTCCCCGAGCACGGCGGCGAGCTCGTCTCCCGCGCGGTCGGCGACGGCGCCGACGGCAGCCCGCACGAGGTCCACGTCTACCGCTTCCCCGGCCAGGCCGCCATCGACGCCTACATGGCCGACCCCCGCCGCCTCGCCCTCGCGGCCGAGCGCGACAGCACCGTGGCGAGCACCGTCCTCTTCCCGGTCCGCATCAAGTCCTAATAGGTCTCGATGTAGTAGCACTCCTTGTAGGCCGTGCCCGAGTCGAGGTCCCACACGCCGTAGTACGGGGTCACGTACGGGTCGGTGGCCTTGACGACCATCTCGTACTCGCCCGCCGGGAGCGACACGGTCTCCCACACCGCCCAGCCGTCGCCGCACTGGCCCGTGCAGTCGCTGCAACCTCCGATCGTGAAGCTCCCGGTCTCGGGCCCGTCGTAGAGGATCTCCAGCGTGTAGCCGGATGCGTTGCCGATCTCGAGCTCCATCGAGCCGCCGGTCCAGCCGTTCTCCTGCGGGTCGGCGAGGTTGTCGCCGCCGCTGCTCGCGTCGGCGATCTCGTCGCGGATCTCCTGGAGGCGCGCCTCCTCGGCGGCCTCCTCCGCCTCGCGCTGCCGCTCGGCCTCCGCTTCCTCCTGCCGCTGCCGCTCCTCCTCGGCCTCGCGGGCCTCCGCCGCGGTGATCGCGTCGAGGATGCCTTGCGCGTCAGCGAGGTTCGGGTCCTCGGACGCGTATGCGATGAGCCATGTCAGCAGCGACTTCGCGGTCGCGCGGTCGCCGCCCTCGTAAGCCTGACGGCCGCAGTCGAACAGCATCCCCGGGAGCTTCGCGGCGGCGTCCTCGCGGGCGGCCGCGGTCAACTCGTCGGCGACATCGGCGTACTCGGTCTCGGTGGTCCAGTCGCGCCCCTCGAAGTAGTCGAGCACCTCGATCTGCTCGCAGTGCCCGGCCGCTGCCGCGTCCGCCAACGCGTCGTCGTAGATCGCCTGCACTGCACCGGGTGCGGATGCAGCTGCTTCGGTGCCGTCGAACTCGGCGGTCAGGAGCGCGTAGATCCCGATGGCCTCGGAGTAGCCGGTGAGGACTGCGGCGGCTGGATCGGCTTCGGCCGTGGCGGCCTGCGCCCGGGCACGGTGGACGTCGGCGAGTTCATTGCGGGCGAGGTCTTCGGCGGGAGGGTCGGTGAGGTCGAGGTACGTGCCGTACGCCTCGACGGTGGCCGCGTAGTCGCCCGCTTCGGCGGTGGCGCGGGCCGAAGTCAGCAGTCCGCACTGCGCGCGGTCGCGTTCGGCGAGCGGCAGAGCGCCGCTGAAGGACAGCTGGTAGCGCAGGTCGAGCCGGTCGTAGTGGCCTTCGGCCGCAACGCAGTCCCCGGCCTCGTGCGCGGCCTGCGCCGCCTCGAGTTCGCCGTTCGCGGCGCCGCGCATGGCGCTGACGCCGACCACGAGCGCGGCGAGGAGCACCGCGCCGACCGCCGTTGCCGTCCATGAAGGACGCCGCTCGGGCGGTGCCGGTTCGGTCAGTTCGAGCGAGTCCTTGCTGATCCGGCCGAGCAGCGACTGCTCGATGTCCTCGACCGACCCGGGCTCGGGGCGCGGCTCTACCTCGCCGATCCGGTAGGCGTGCACCGCCATCCAGGCCAGCCACGCCACGGCCACCCCGAGCCAGACACCGGGGTTCCCGGCGACCGCCCCGGCGGCGAGGACCCACACCAGGGCCGCCGTGACCAGCAGGTGCACGAGCCCGCGCCGCCACCGGCGCAGGTGGAAGAAGCCGAGGCTCAGCCCGGAGAGGTTGAGCAGGGCGGCGTTCCAGCGCCGCCCCGGGCCGAGCCGGAGGCGGGCGTTCATCGGCCCGAGAGCAGTTCGGTGAGGCGGTCCACGGCTTTCCCCTGGGCGGCTTGGATGGTGGCGGTGGCCTGGACGGAGAGCTCTTCGCACTCGGTGTCGAGGGTGGCGTTGGGGACGAGGAACTTGAACTCCGTCAGCCGTCCCTCCACATTGACCTCGGCGGAGCACAGGTCGTCGTCCGTCGTGTGCTCGAACCGCTCGTGGGAGGCGCGGGCGATGCGGTCGCGCAGTTCGTCGCCGCTACGGTCGGGGACGCGGGCGGCCAGCATGTCGGCGTGCGCGCGTTCCAGGACCAGCACGTACTCGGAGCGGGCCGCCTCAGCGGCGGTCCATGCGGCCTGGATCGCGTCGGCCACAGCCGGGTTGCTCAACCGGTCGATGGTCGGGCTCAACGCGAGGGACTGCAGCCGCCCCAGGTAGTCCAGGCGCAGCCACGCGACCCGGTCGGCGTCGGTGCCGTCGAAGCCGCGCGCGGTCAGCTCCCCGGTGAGCGCCTCGGCCCGGTCGGCGAGGTCGGCGGCCTGCTCGTACCGTTCCCGGGAGGGCGCGGCGTCGAGGGCGCGGTCGACCCCTTCGCGCACGTCGCCGGCGGGGAGCCGCGCGGCGGCGTGGCGTCCGGCGGCCAGGCGGTCCTCGTAGTCCTCGGGGATCTCGATCCGGTGCATCAGTCTGCCTCCTCAAACGCTGTGGAACGGCATCGTCTCGGGTGCGCTCACGGATCGGTCACCGATCGGTCATGCCCCGGCCGCGGCCGCTTTGAGGAATGCGTCACTTATGGCGTTGTGGGACACTGGGTGTCCCCCTGTCCCGTCCCGGATCGAAGGCGGAACCACATGCCCCACCTCGACGTGCGCCTGCTTGGGCCCCTTGAACTCCGCGTCGACGGCGCGCCCGTCGCGGTCCCGCGCGGCAACACCGCGACGGTGCTCGCGATCCTCCTCGACGAGGCGAACAGCGTGGTCCCGCTCGACAGCATCGTGCGCGCCGTCTACGGCGTCGACATCCCGCAGGACCCTGAGACGCAGGTGCAGAACACGGTCGGGGTGCTGCGCCGCAAGCTCGGTGCCGCCCGCGACCGGGTCGAGACCGTCGGCCGCGCCTACCGGCTGCGCATCGACACGGCCGAGCTGGACACGCTGCGCTGCAGGGCGAACGAGGACCGGGCGCGCGCCCTGCGCAACGAGGGCCGCCTCGACGAGGCCGTCGCCGCCCTCAGGGAGGCCCTCGGCGAGTGGCGCGGGCCCGCGCTCGCGAACCTCTCCGGACTCACCGTGGACGCGGTCCGCCGCCGCTACGACGAGCACCGCCTCGCGCTCCTGGAGCGCCGCATCGACCTCGACCTGGAGCTGGGCCGCGCCGCGGAGGTCGTGGACGAGCTGCGGCAGATCGTCGCCGTCCACGGCACCCGCCAGAGGTTCACCGCCCTGCTCATGCGCGCCCTGCACCTCGGCGGGCGCACCGCCGAAGCGCTCGAAGCGTATGCGGCCCTGAAGGAACGCCTCGCCGACGAGCTCGGCGCCGACCCCGACCAGGGCCTGCGCGACCTCCACACCGCGATCCTCCGCGACGGCCCGCCGTCCCCGGGCCCGGCCGCGCCGCCCGCCCCGGAGGCGCCGTTCCCGCGCCGCGTCCCCGCGATGCTCCCGCGCGCCAACACCCGCTTCACCGGGCGCGGCAGCGAGATCGGCATGCTCGACCGGTTCCTCGACGAAGCCCAAGGCGCGGCCGGGCTCGCCGTCGTCACCGGCATGGGCGGCGTCGGCAAGACCGCGCTCGCCGTGTCCTGGGCGCAGCGCGTCGCCCACCGCTTCCCCGACGGGCAGCTGTACTTCAACCTGCGCGGCTTCGACCCGCTCGCGCCCGGCGTCGACCCGAGCGCGGTCCTCGGCGAGGCCCTGGTCGCCCTCGGCGTCGAATCCCACCAGCTCCCGGCGGGCGTCAACGAGCGGATCGGCCTCTACCGGACGCTCCTGTCGCAGCGGAGCGTCCTCGTCGTCCTCGACAACGCCAGGGACGCGGCGCAGGTGCGCCCGCTCCTGCCCGTCGCGCCGGGATCGTTCACGCTCGTGACGAGCCGCGACCGCCTCACCGGGCTCGACGCGACCGAAGGCGCCGAGACCGTCCCGCTCGACCTCCTCGCCGACGCCGACGCGTGGGCGCTCCTGGTGCGCCGCATCGGCATGGACCGGGCCCTCGACGAGGAACGCGCGGTCCTGCGCATCGTCGCCTCCTGCGGGCGGCTCCCCTTGGCGCTCACCCTCATCGGCGCGTGGGCCGCCGCCCACCCGCAGTTCTCCCTCGCCTCGCTCGCCGACCGGCTCGACACGACCACGAACGTGTTCCGGGTCCTCTCCGCCGCCGACCCGGCCGCCGACCCGCGCTCGGTGTTCGCCTGCTCCTACCAGGCCCTCGGTTCCCGCGCCGCCCGCGCGTTCCGGCTCTTCGGCCTCCACCCCGGCCCCGACCTCACCGTCCCGGCGATGGCCAGCCTCATGGGCGCCCCGCCCGCCGACGCCGAAGCGGCCCTGCAGGAACTCGCCGACGTGCACCTGGTCGACCAGCACCGCGAAGGCCGCTACACCATGCACGACCTCCTGCGCTCCTATGCGGCCGAACGCTTCCAGCAGGAAGTCGCGGAGCCCGAACGCGAGGCCGCGACCCGCCGGATGATCGAGCACTACCTCTTCACGGCCGCCGACGCGGAGAAGCTCCTCGACACCAGCGTCGAACGGTTCGACCTCGGCGCGGCCGCCCCGGGCGTCTCCGTCGAACCGGTCCGCGACGCGGTCGAGGCCACGGCCTGGCTCGACACCGAGGACGAGATCCTGCACGGCCTGGTCCGCCTGGAGCCAGCCTGGCCCGAACTGGAGGTCCGCATCTGGCAGCTCGGCTGGTGCCTGACCGAGTTCCTCGTCGACCGCTACCGCAAGATGCACCGCTCCGAGACCGCCGCCGAGGCCTTCGCCGCGACCGAACGCGTCGGCGGCGTCCTCGGCCGCATGACCTCACGCGGCTACCTGTCGGGCCCGATGCTCCTGGCGAGCACCGAGACCTTCGTCCGGGACGAGCTCACCCGGGTCCTCGAGTCGGCGGGCAGGGAGCGGAACCCGGGGGCGAAGGCGATCGTCAGCTACGTGCTCACCATCGGATCGGGCGCCGAGGACCGCGACAGCGAAGCGCTCGGCTATGCCCAGCAGGGTTTCGAGTACTTCGTCGAACACGGCAACCACTACTGGGCGAACCGCCTGCGGTACGCGGTCGGCTGGCACAGCGCCCGGCTCGGCGACCTCGACAGGGCCTTCGCGTGCTACACGCAGGTGCTGGCGGCGGCTCAGGAGCCGTGGCGGCTGCTCGCCAAGGCGAACACCGACATCGGCTTCGGGTACATCGCGTACGCCAGCGGGCGATTCGACGCGGCGATCGGCCACTACCTCGAGGCGCTCGACTGGTACGAGGCCAGCAACCTGGACGTGAGCGCCGCGTTCGCCCGCGAGCACCTGGGCGACGCCCGGCTCTCCCGGGGCGAGGAAGCGGCGGCGAAGGAGGAGTGGACCGCCGCGTCCTCGGTGTACGGCGCCTACCGCCTCGGGGCCGAGATCGAGCGGGTCCGCGCGAAACTCGCCGCGCTGGCGGCGTGACCCCCGACCCCGGCGACGCCCCGGACACGCGAAAGGCCGCTCCCTCCGGCCCGGGAACGGGAAACGGGCCGCGCCCGAAGGCGCGGCCCGCTGGAAACCTTGCGGCTCAGGCGGACTCGGCCCCGAAGTCCGTGGCCAGCAGCGCCTCGATCGCGGGCGCGTACATCGCCGTGCCCGACTCGGACACGGACGCGACCCCGATGAACCCGTTCACGCCGTCCACGTCCACGACCAGGATCGCCGTGTCCTCGTAGAGGTCGGTCGTGTCCGGCGACGCCGTCCACGAGTTCCGCCACTCCGCGAGCACGCCCGGCCGCCCGTCGACCTCGACCTCGGTGTACTTGATCTCGCCCTGCTGGTAGCCCTCCACAGTGGAGAACCCGTCGCCGAGCCACACCTCCGACGCGCTCAGCGCGCTGGCGGGCAGGTCGGCCGGGTCGAACACGGCCGCCGCGCCCGAGTAGAGGCCGACTGCGAACAGCGATACCCAGGACTCGGTGTGGTTGACCTGGTAGATCTCGGCGTCGGCGAGCGGTTCGGAGGAGACGCCCGGCCCGGCCGTGTACGTCCATTCGGCGCCGGGGATCGGCGTGACCGACCCGAGCGAGGTCACTGTCAGGTGCGTGCCCGAAGGCAGCGGCGCCTCCTCGGACTCCTCGCCGCCCTCGTCACCGCCCTCTTCCTCGCCGTCCCCGCCGCCGGGCGTGTTCTCGACCGTCGCGTCGTCGTCCCCGGCGTTCAGGGTCCCGCTGTCGTCGTTGTTCCCGCCGAGGAAGTAGTAGCCGCCGAACGCGCCGAGCGCCATGAGCAGGACCACGCCGATCACGAGGATCGCGGTGCCCGCGCTGCTTTTCGTGGTGGGCTGCACCGGCGGCGGTCCGTACTGGGCGTAGGGGACCTGGTAGCCGCTCGCCGGGTCGTACTGCGCGTACTGGGCCTGCGGGTCGGGCTGGCCCGGGTACTGGCCGGGGAGCTGCGTGGTCGCGTACGTCTCGGCACCGGCCTGTCCGGGGGCGTAGCCTCCCGCGGGCGGCTGCGCGCCGGGCTGGGAGGGCCCGTACTGGCCGCCGGGCTGCGCGGCGGGGTCTTGCGGGGGGTACGTCATGCAGCGATCGTATCCGGCACCCGCAGGGCCTGTCCCCCTCAGGTTTCTTGAGAAAACATTAAACCGGGACGGGTGCCGCACCCGTCCCGGCTTCAGGGATCCGAAACTAATCCCTAGTATTCCCGCCCTGTCAAGAGCGGTTTCGTTAGCGGATCGCTACGTCGGCTCAGCTCGTGAACACCGCCACGGTCCGGCCCGGGACGGTGAACGTCCCCGTCGCGTCCTCGAATGAGGCTTCGGCGAACGCGGGGTCGGCGGAGTCCTGGAGCACCGGGTGGAGCATTGAGCCCGAACCGGCCGCCTCGGCCACGGTCTGCGTGACCGCGTCCGGGCTCGCGTTGAACACCACCGTGACCGACTCGAACGCATCGTTCTTGCAAGCGCCGTCGAGGCCGCCCAGGTCGATGTGCATGGTGATCACGCCCGGCGTCTCGGCGTCAGTGCCCGAGAGCGGGAACGAGACCCGCGCCGCCACTTCGTCGGCGTCGCCGAGGTTGAACGCGCACGTCGACGCCGAGATCCGCAGCAGCTCCAGGTACCGCTGGTTCGCCAGCTCGATGTCCGCGCAGCTCGGCTGGTCGACCGCTGCGATCGCGTCCTCCGCGTACGGCCACTTGGCCTCCGAGGTCCACTGCGGCGGCAGGCCCGCCCCGAACCCGTTGCTGGACGACCCGAAGCCCTCGGTGCCCTCGCAGTTCCAGCGGATGGCGTTGAACCAGTCGCCGGAGTCGTACGAGTCGCGGTCCAGCGACTTCGACCGGAGCAGTTCCGAACCGGCCGTGGAGAACCCGGTGCCCTGGCTGAGCACCGCCGTCGCCATCGAGAGCACCTGCATCTGCGCGCGCTCGGTCCCGGTAACGTCGCCCAGCTTGTACGCCAGAGCATCGAACAGGATCTCGTTGTCATGGGCGTCCACATAGTTCACCGCTTCGCCGGGCTGGGCCGTGTAACCGGCGCCGGTCCCGTTGTAGTCCAGCTCGGCGCCCGTGGTCGCCGTGCCGTCCGAGGCCGTGAACTCGTAGTCGGCGAGGTTGCCGACCAGGCCCAGCTTCGTCAGATCCTGGGCGTGCAGCAGCGCCGCCAGTTCCGCATCCGTCGCAGTGCCGTCGTTGTCGTCCGTCCACGCGCCCGAGCCGAAGCCCTGCGTGGTCGGGTCCCCGTCGAACGGGCCGCCGCCGCGCACGGCGTCGCGCATCCGGTCGTTGAACGTCCCGATCCCGGTGCCCGCCATGTTCACCTGCGTGGCCTGCTCGAACAGGGCGTCGTTCGCGACCTCCCCGAAGTTCCAGCCCTCGCCGTACAAGAGCATGTCCTCGTCCAGGGCCGCCTGCACCGCAAGGAGGTTCGACTTCGGGTGGTGGCCCATGAGGTCGAAGCGGAAGCCGTCCACGTGGTAGGCGTCCTGCCACAGCTCGGTCGACTCGACGATGAACTTGTCGAACATCGGCCGCTCAGTCGCGGTGTTCGCGCAGCACGTCGACGTGTAGACCTCGCCGTCCGCGTCCAGGCGGTGGTAGTAGCCCGGCACGATCCGGTCGAGCACCGACTTGTCGGCGGTACCCGAAGCGGCCGTGTGGTTGTAGACCACGTCGTTCACCACGCGCAGACCCAGCTCGTGCATGGCCTGCACCATCTCCCGGTACTCCAGGATGCGCTGCGCCCCATCGGGATCGGTCGCATAGGAGCCCTCAGGCGTGTTGAAGTGCAGCGGGTCGTAGCCCCAGTTGAACGCGTCCTCGGAGCGCACCGCCCCGACGCACGCCTGCTGCTCGGTCGAGTTCGCCGCCATCAGGTCCAGGTCGCAGTCCACAGTGGCCTGACCGGTCTCCGGGATCGACGCGATGTCGAACGTCGGCAGCAGGTGCACGTGGGTGAGCCCGGCCTCGGCCAGCTCCGCCAAGTGCTGCACCGAAGTCGAGTCCTCCTGCGTGAACGCCGCATACGTGCCGCGCAGCGACTCGTCCATCGACTCGTCGGCGATCGAGAAGTCCCTGACGTGCAGCTCCCACACCTGCGCCGCGGCCGGATCGCGCGAGGCAGGCGCCTCCTCCTCGTCCCAGCCCTCAGGTTCGAGGTCCGAGGCGTCGAGGTTCACGATCTGGCTGTGCGTCGAGTCCGCCGCCAGCGACAGCGAGTACGGGTCGGTCACCGAGTACGACTCCACCGCTTGCGAAGCCGGGTGCCACACCTCCAGCGCGAACCGGTAGTACTTGCGGTCCCAGTCCTTCGCGCCCTTCACCGACCACACGCCCGTGCGCTCGGAGAACTGCATCTCGTGCACCGCAGGCTCAGTGTCCTCCGGCGAATCGAACAGCTCCAGCCGCACCGACTTCGCCGTGGGCGCCCACAGCGACACCGTCGGCTTCTTGCCCTTCCAGGTCACGCCCAGATCGATATGCAATGCGTCGTCGTAGACCGCGTCGATCACCCCGGCCGTCTGCACGCCCGTCGCGTACCAGGCCGCCCCGGTGTGGTCGCGTTCGACCGCGACGAGCTGCCCGCGCAGCGCCTCCCGGATCGCATCGCCGTCCGCGTTCACCTTGAACGCCTTATAACCCCAGTACTGCGGCCACGCCTGACGCTGCGCCTCGGTGAGACCCCCGGCCGCCGTCAGCGAGATCGTCTCGAAGCTCCCGGTCAGCGCCCCGTCCTGGGCCGCAATCGACCCGTCGGCGCTGGCGAGGAGTTCGAAGATCTTCCCGTCGGTCGCGTCGACGTCCATGGCGACGGTGTCGCCGTCGAGCCAGACCGCCTGCTCCGCAGCGAGGTCGAGCTCCAGCGAGCGGCCCGTGGAGGCCCCGGCCGGGCGCACGTAGCCCGGGGTCGCGGCGGTGATCCACACTTCCTGGCCGTACTCGGCGAAGTCGAGGCGTTGGTCGGTCGGGAGGTCCTTCTCGTCGCCGCGGTGGAGGATGTACGACAGCGCTTCAGCGCCATCGGCAAGCGGCACTTCGTACACCGAGCCGAAGGCGTCGGTGCGCACCGGCTGCAAGCCGTTGTTCCAGTCGGTCGGGGCAGCTGCGCCCTCCCAGGTGTGGAGGGTCCAGTCGTCGAGGTCCCCGTCGGGACGCTGGTAGTGGATGACGGCCTTGCCGTCGGCGGCGGCCTGCGAGGCGTGCGCACCGGAGGCGTTCACCCAGGTCTCGCCCATAGAAGCGGGCTTGAGGAGGATGTCCGAGCCGTACAGCTTCGTGTCTCCTGAGTGGACGATCATGCCCATGTCGGCGTTCACGTCGTCGACGGGCACGTGCCAGTACTTGCCCCAGGCGTCGGTCCCGTCGGGCGCGCGGGCCGCGTCCCATTGCGTCGCAACGCCATCGGAGAGCGCGTCGCCCCAGAGGTGCAGGCCCCAGTCGGTCCCGTCATCCGGCGCGTGCACGGTGACGTACCCGTTGGCCTCGGCCAGCGAGTACGCGACGTCCCCGGTCCCGGCGCTCAGCCAGATCTCGGGCGTGGCGTTCGGGTCGAACGTCCGGTCGGAGGCGTAGTCCTTGTTGCCGTCCCCGTCGATCACCAGGTACCCCACCGAACTCGCGTCCTCGGCGAGCCGCAGCGAAGCGAACGACCCGTAGGAGTCCTCGCCCGCGAACGCGTTCGAGTCGGGCCAGGTGGTCTGCGAGGACTCGGCGATGTCGCCCCACGCGTACACGCCCCACTTGGAGGCGTCCCCGTCGTAGTGGACTTGGGCCCAGTCGAGGGACCCGCCCGCCTGGTCGGGGGTGGCCACGGTGGTCGTCGCGAGCGCGGAGGCGGTGCGCCCGCCGCGGTCGACGACGACGGCTTTGAACTCGACCGACTTGCCGCCCGCGAGGCCGTCCAGGTCGTAGGCGATGCGGTGGTCCGGGCCGGGCGAGGTGCCCGCGTAGGTCCACTCGCCGCCGTCCACGGACACCGCGAAGGCAACGCGCGCAAGCGGATCACCCGAGACGTCAGCGGAGACGTAGGCGGTGGTCGCCGACTCCTCATCGACGTGGAGGCTCACGGAAGGAGCGGCCCCGCCGTCAATGGCATTGTCGGCCTTGAACACCACGGCCGACAGCGGCGGCACAGTGATCTGGGCAGTCCCGTCGGAGGCCTCGATTGAGCCGTCGCCGTACACCGGGGTGAACGTGTCGGAGTACGTCTCCACCGCGACCGTCTGCGCCTCGGTCGAGTTCGACACGGCCACAAGGTATTCCACGCCCTCAGCGCTCTCGATGCGCGAGAAGGCGAAGACGCCGCTCTCGGTCGAGCGCGTCACCTGGGTGCCGGTGGCGAGCGCCGGGTGCGCTTCGCGCAGCTGCGAGAGCTCGGCGATGGCCTGGTAGATCGGGTGGGAGGTGTCGTAGTTGTCGTCGGCGTGGGTCGCGTCGGTGCCGATCAGGTCGTCGTCGAGGTAGTCGCCCACCTGGGACGCGAACATGGTCTGGCGCGAGTAGTCGTCGCCGCCGGAGCCGGTGAAGCCCTGCTCGTCGCCGTAGTAGACGACGGGCTGGCCGCGGGTGAGGAACATGAGCTGCTGGGCGAGGATCGCCCGGTCGGTCCAGGTCGACTCGTCCGCGGTCTCGACGATGGTGCGGCCGACGCGGCCGATGTCGTGGTTCGAGACGAACGTGGGCATCGACAGGGCGTCGGTCCCGTCCGTGGTGAACAGGGCGTCCGAGTCGTAGAGGTTCGCGAGGCCGTCGGCCCCGGCGGTGCCGGACGCGAAGCCCGTTGCGGCGCCGTGGAACCCGAAGTCGAGGACGGCGTCGAGGTCGCCCTGGCGCACGTACTCGCTCGTCACGTTCGGGTCGCCGGAGTAGACCTCGCCGAACGCGAAGAAGTCGATGCCCTTCGCATCGGAGGCTTCGCGGATGCCTGCAAGAAATTGCGGCCAGAACTCGAGATTGACGTGCTTGACGGTGTCCATGCGGAAGCCGTCGACGCCGGACTCGGCGATCCACTCCGAGTAGACGTCGATCCAGCCGTCCACGACCTCGGGGCGCTCGGTCCACAGGTCGTCGAGGCCGGAGAAGTCGCCGTACGTCGAGGACTCGCCGGTGTAGGTCGAGTCGCCGCGGTTGTGGTACATCGTCGGGTCGTTGAGCCACTCGGGGGACTTCAGCGCGGCCTCGTCGTCCTCGAGCACCGGCGTGTAAGCCGACGAGGACGCGTCGACCTGGGGAAACTCGTCGGACTCGGCGTAGTTCGCGTCCTCGAAGGACCGCCCCTCCACGTCCGTGTAAGGCGAGTCCTCCTTCTCCACATACGTGTTCGAGCCCTCGGCGTACTCGACCGCGTCGGCCGTGTGGTTCACGACGATGTCGAGGTAGATCTCGATGCCCCGGTCGTGCGCGGCGTCGATGAGGCTCTGGAGCTGGGCGTCGTCGCCGAGGTGGGGGTCGACGGCGGTGAAGTCGGTGCCCCAGTAGCCGTGGTAGCCGGCGCCGGTCCAGTTGTCGGTGACCTGCACGGGCTGGTTGACGACGACGGGGGTCAGCCAGATCGCGGTCGTGCCGAGGCCCTCGATGTAGTCGAGCTGCTGCTCGACCCCGGCGAGGTCGCCGCCCTGGTAGAACATGCGCTTCGTGGGGTCGTAGCCAGTGGTGAGCGCGTCGCCTTCCAGGCCGCCGGTGTTGTTCGCGGCGTCGCCGTCGGCGAAGCGGTCGGTCATGACGAAGTAGAACTGCTCGGCCTCTTCGGCCGTGCCCTGGGCGAGGGACGCCAGTTGCGAATCGGTCGGCTCGTCGGTCCACGAGCCGCCGTCGCCAGGCGGTTGATCAGGGGATTCGCAGGCGGTCAGTAGCAGGGCGGAGCCCAGCACTCCCGCCGCGATGCGGGCGGTACGCGGCATTGCGCTTCTTCCTCCGGGGTTGAACGGGGGGACGGGGCGCGCGCCGCGGCGTGACGAGTGCACGACGAGACGCACACCCCGTGTGCGCAAGAACATACCACCTATGAAATTTTCTTACAACGTCTTGGTAATCCGTTGCTGCCCGGCGGGCTAGGGGGTGTTGAAGCATCCCTGACGGCCGCTATCCGGCCCGTTCGCCCGCTCGCTGCGTTGTCGGGGCTTTTGCATACAACACCGGTATGCAAAGGCCCCTCCGCCTTGCGAGCGAACGAACGGACTCGGATATCGACTCGCCACGGATGCTTCAACACCCCCTAGTGGCGCTCGTCCTCCAGGACGCGCGTCTCGACCTGGCCGGTGTTCTCGTAGTACACGGTGTTCGCGGGCAGCGGGAACGAGGCGGTGCCGAAGGGCGAGGAGGCGCCGATGTGGCCGGAGGTGAACTCACCGACCTCCAGGTGGCCGGGCTTGACGGCGCGGCTGCGGGTCTTGGGCGCGCTGTGGTCCAGGTTGTCGGACGTGGCGATGTTCGAGTCACTCATGCGCTGGATTTTAACGGTCGCGTCTGCGACCGGGCACCGGATCATGCGTGCCGGGTGTCACCCCGGGGCGGCAGCGCAGCACCCGCCCCAGCGCGAGCCGCCCGCCCGTCCACAGGCCGTACCGGGACACCGCCCGGTACCCGAAACCCGAGCAGCTCGGCACGAACCGGCACTCCACCTGCACGCGCGGCGACAGCCACCGCCGGTAGGCCGCGATGGCCCGCAGCCCGAACCGCCGCGGCCCGGGCCGGTGCCCGGCCCGCGCGGCCGCCAGCCGCTCCGGCGTCAACCGCCCGAAACCCAAGTGCCCCAGCATGGGCGAATGATACGGCCCCGCATCGCAGAACCGGCCGCCCGAGTGTCGATTGGGGATAATTCCGAGGCATCCGCCACATAAGACGCACACTGCCTGTTGTAAGGCGAACACTGCTATATCAGGGAACTGCCAGGGTCGGTTCAGGGCGCGCTCAGGCTCATGTCCCACGGTGGGGGCCTCGGGGAATGAGGGGTTCCCGAGGGGTTATGGACCCGGTGAGGCGGATCTTCGGACTCATCCTCCACTGACGATCGCCGCTGACCCGTCTCACCGGGCACTCTCCACCGCCAGGCGGGCCTTTCGGCTCAGCGGTAGCGCTCGGGGTTCGGCAGGAGCTCGTTCATCGCCCCGGACCGGAAGCCCTGCTCGTCCAGCCGCACTTCCGCGAAGCCCTCGACCGCCGCGAGCACGTCGGGCCGCCCCGCCACGGCCGCCACCAGTTCGGCGTCGATCTCGACCTTCGCCGCGTCGCCGCCCATGTCCCGCACCCGCAGGTTCCGCACCGGGATCGCCGCCTCGGCCAGCGCGCGCCGCAGCGCGTGCTCCGCGTCGGCGACCCGCTCGAGCCCGCCCGCGGTCACTTCGACGCCGTACGCGATGCGGCTCGCGAGGCAGGCCGCCGCGGGCTTGTCCCAAGTGGGCAGGCCCCACGCCAGCGACGCGGCCCGGATCTCGGACTTGCTGAGCCCCGCGTCGGCCAGCGGCGTGATCGCGCCCGCGTCCGCGGCGGCGCGGATGCCGGGCCGGAACCCGGCGCGGAGGTCGTCGGCGTTGGTGCCGGTCGCGACGGCGGCGATGCCGCGCTCGGCGGCGAGCGGCCCGACGACGCTCATCAGCTCGGTCTTGCAGAAGAAGCAGCGGTCCCCGGCGTTGGCGCGGTAGCCCTCGCGCGAGAGCTCGTCGGTGGCCGGGGCGTGGTGGGCGACGCCGAGTCCGGCCGCGAACTCGCGGGCGCGTTCGAGTTCGATGCGCGGCAGCGAGGGGGAGACGGCGGTCGCGGCCTCGACCCGGTTCGGGCCGAGCGCCCGCACGGCGGCCGCGAGCAGGAACGCCGAGTCGGCGCCGCCGGAGAACGCCACCATGAGCGACGGGAGCGACGAGAGCCGTTCGAGCAGCGCCGAGGCGGTGGCAGTGGATGCGTCGGTAGCCGGGGGAGTCGCCTGGGAGGTCACCTCTCAGAGACTATCCCGGTCGCCGCGCGCGGCCGCTTATTCGAGGTCGCCGGCGACGGCCCGGAGCATCTCGGCGATCTTCGCGCCGGTCTTGCGGTCCGGGCGGCGGCCGCGGGAGAGCGGCGGCATGACCTGCTGCTCGAGGACGCCGATCATGTCCTGCAGCAGGCTGTTCAGCTCCTCGGGCGAGCGCTTCGGCACCTCGGCCGCCGGGGCCGCGCCGGCCTGCGGGGCGGCCACGACGTGCAGGCCCATCGCCTGGACCCCGCGGCGCGTGTCGATGATGCTGTACTCGACCTTCGTGCCCTTGGCGAGTTCTTCGACGCCCTCGGGCAGCGCGTCGCGGTGCACGAACACGTCCTTGCCGCCGTCATCGCGGGAGACGAATCCGAATCCCTTCTCGGCGTCGAACCATTTCACTCGACCACTGGGCACCGCTGAACCTCGAACTTCTCGTCTGCAGGGAACTGATGAGTCCGTCAAGCCTAGCGTGGCATGAACCGGACGGCATGGACGCGCGGGTGACCGGACGGCTACGCGGGTCGCCCTACGGGACCGCGATCCGCAGTTCCGGGACCAGCCCGAGCTCGGCCGCGCCGCCCAGCAGCCGCTCGACCGCCGCGCGGCCCTCGGTGCCGAGGTCGCGCGAGAACTCGTTCACGTACAGGTCGATGTGCATGCGGCACACCTCGTCCGACATCTCCTGCGCGTGCTCGGCCACATAGGCGCGGCTCGCCTCCGGGTGCGCCCACGCGTGGTCGAGCGAGGCCCGGATCGCGTCGGTGACCGCGTCGGTGTCCAGATGGGACTTCGCGACGATCGCGCCGAGCGGGATCGGGCAGCCGGTGCTCCCCTCCCACCATTCGCCGAGGTCGACCAGCGACTGGAGCCCGTACTCGCGGTAGGTGAACCGGGCTTCGTGGATGACGAGCCCGGCGTCGAACCGGCCGCCCTGCACGGCGGGCATGATCTGGTCGAACGGCACGACCTCCCATGCCACCTCGGGTGAACCGAGGTCGCGCAGCCACAGGTTGAACAGCATGAACGCGGTGCTGCGGTCCGAGGGCACGGCCACGCGCTTCCCCGCGAGGTCGCCGATGCCCGTGCCGCCCTTGGTGAGCACGAGCGGACCGCACCCGCGGCCGAGCGCGCCGCCCGCGGGGAGCAGCCGCCACTCGTCGCCGAGGTACGGCAGGGCCGCGTACGAGACCTTCGCGACGTCGAACTCGCCTCGCGCGCAAGCGGTGTTGGTGACGTCGATGTCGGCGAACGTCAGCCGAGTCGCGGGGGCGCCGTCGATGAGGCCCGAGGTCCACGCGTGGTAGATGAACGTGTCGTTCGGGCACGGCGAATGCGCCAGGTGCAGGGCGCCACCCGGATCGACATCGAACGGAATGCCGAGTGCGGCCATACCTACAGCTCCCTGATCCCGGTCGTGAGCGTCTTCAGCGCGGCGGTCCAGTCCCAGTTCTGGACGTCGCGGTCGCCGATGTAGTTGGAGACGGCGCGGATCTCGGCGAACGGCAGCCCGGCCTGCTGCGCGGCCGTGGCGACCCCGAAGCCCTCCATGGCCTCCCCGATCGCGCCGGGGTAGCGGGCGGCGAGGTTCGCGGCGAGTTCGTCGGAGCCGGTGATCGAGGCGAGGGTGAGGATCTCGCCGCGCACGCCCTCGACGGCGACGGTGAGGACCGTGTTGCACCCGATCCGGTTGGTGCCGAAGCCGATCTCGTCGATCGGCTGGAACCGCTCCGGGAGGGCGACGCCGAGCTCGGCGGCGACCGAGTCGGTGGCGATGAGGAGGTCGCCGACGCGGGCCCTGCCGCGGAACGCGCCGCAGATGCCCGCGTTCACGACGACGTCGTAGGCGCGGCCCATCTGGCTGTTCTCGGCGATGGTCCGGGCGGTGGCGGCCGCGGCGGCGGCCGGTCCGACACCGCAGACGAGGACGTCCAGCTCGTGGCGGAGTGAGCGCCCGGCCTCGATGGCCTGGGCTTCCTCGGCGACCGCGCACACGACGAGTATTCGCATGGCGTCAAAGCTACCGGGCCGTTCCCGGCCCGTTCAGCTGCGGAGTGTGGTGTATTCCGCTTCCCACCCGGTGCACCGTCCGCCGGGTGCGGCCCCGAGCTGACCTATGCTTGAAAGCGTGCCTGACACCTCTACCGCCGCCGCCAAGACCCGCAGCCGCAAACCGCGCCTGGACCGGGTCCTCGCCGACGCCCTCGACCTGGCCCGCGAAGCCGCCGAGGAAGCGGGCGACGGGATCGGCGAGCACCTGGGCGTCGAGGCCGAGACCGAGCGGGTCGTCACCCACTACTTCGAGTGCACCCTGCCCGGGTACCGCGGCTGGCGCTGGGCCGTCGTGCTCACCCGCGCGCCGCGCGCCCGCGTCGCCACCGTGTCGGAGTCGGCGCTGCTGCCCGGCCAGGACGCGCTGCGCTCGCCGGCGTGGGTCCCGTGGGCCGACCGCCTCCAGGGCGGCGAGGTCGGCACCGGCGAAGTCCTCCCGACCGAGGACGACGACGACCGCCTCATGCCCGCCTACCAGCTCTCCGACGACGACGCCGTCGAGGACATCACCTTCGAGCTCGGCCTCGGCCGCGAACGCGTGATGAACCGCGAGGGCCGCGCCGAGACCGCGCAGCGCTGGTACGACGGCGACCGCGGCCCGACCGCCCCGATCGCCGAGGCCGCCCCGGCGCCCGCGCGCTGCGGCACCTGCGGGTTCTTCCTGCCGCTGGCCGGTTCGATGCGCCTGGCGTTCGGCGCCTGCGCGAACCTGTACTCGTCGGAGGACGCCCGCGTCGTCTCCGCCGACCACGGCTGCGGCGCCCACTCCCAGATCAGCGAGTTCGTCGACACGACCCCGCAGGGCGTCGAGAAGTCCGAGGTCGTCTACGACGACGAGGGCTCCGAGCTCCTCTAACCGGAAGCGGCCGGGCTTCAGCCCTGGACCTGTTTCGTCTTACCGAAGTGCCTCTTGTCGGCGAACGCCATCCCGGCGGTGCCGAGGAGGCCGATGATCACGCCGGCGAGCGCGCAGGCGCCCCACCATTCGCGGCCCGAGTCGGCCAGCTCGTCGCGGAAGATCTGCGTCAGCACGAGCGCGACCGCCCACAGTAGAGTGCCGATCGCGGCGATGGGCGTCATGCGCATCTTCACGGCCTCGGGGGCGGGCAGCTCCGGGGTCCGCTTGACGCGCTGGTACGCCTCGCGAGGGGACGCCGACGAGCCGGACGAGGCCGGTGGCTGCGAAGTTCCGTCGGTGGGCACGGTGCCAATGTACGCTGCGTCAGTGCCTGCGACAATCGGTCACGCCGACATGAAACGTCGTCGCGTCGGCGCGGGCGGGCCGGGACGCCGCGGGACTCCTTGGAGCGAAGGCGATCCGTTATCGGCACCCCGCCGGTTGTGGTCCGCCGGTAGGGTTGGGCGTACGCTCGGATGAGCTGGCGAAGCGGCGCTGACACACGAACGCGAGGGGTGGAAAGGCATGAGGCCGGTACGGTTCGTAGCCCTCTCAGAGGACGGTCATGCGCTGGTGCTCGCCGACGAACTCGGGAGGCTGCTCGCGCTGCCGATCGACGAGCGTGTCGCGGCCGTGGTCGACGTCCCCGAGGACGGCAAGGCCCTCCGGGCCAAAGTAGAGGGTGGGCCGAGCCGGCCCGAGTCCTCGCGCCGCCCGGTGCCGCAGCGCCCCGCCGCCGTCAGCCTCTCCCCCCGCGACATCCAGACCCGCATCCGCGCCGGTGAGAGCGCCGAGGACATCGCAGCGTCCGCGCAGGTCGCGGTCGACCGGGTCCTGCGCTACGCCGGTCCGGTGCTCCAGGAGCGCGCGATGCTCGCCCAGGCCGCCCGGCGTTCGAGGCTGGCGACCTCGGAGCGCGGCGAGCGCATGTCCAATGTGGTCGACGTGAAGCTCGGAACGCACGGGGTCGACCCCGAGGCGGTCTCGTGGGACGCCTGGCGCACCGAGGACGGCTCGTGGCTCGTGCAGGCCTCGTGGTCGTCGGGCAAGACGACCGCGCGTGCGCGCTGGAAGATGGACCGGGCCCGCCAGACGGTGACGCCGGACGACGAGATGGCGCAGTTCCTCTCGACGCCGCTGCCGCAGCAGGTGCCCGGCCACCATGAGACGGTCTCCGACCTCGGGGTGCGCCCCGGCGACCCGGTGCGGCCTTCGCGCGACCCGATGCACGGGCTGCGCGACCGCGACGACGACGGTTCGCACCCGGACCCGCTGCGGCGCGACCGCCTGCGGGAGGTGCTGGAGCGCCCGCTCGAGGACATGGGCGGACGCGGGAAGCGGACTTCGCAGCTGGGCCTGCCGGGCACGTCCGCGCCGGAGCAGCGCGAGACGCCGGAGGTGCCTTCGCTCGCGGTGCTGCGCCCGGGCAAGCGCTCGGCGGCCGAGGACGACATGAACACGCCGCCGCTCGCCGCCGCCGGATCGAAGCCCCGCAACCAGCTCCCGGGCTGGGACGACGTCCTGTTCGGCTCCGCCGACAAGAAGTAGAGCGGCTCCGCCGACAAGAAGTAGAAAACCTGAGCAAGGCCCGCATTCTGTTCGAATGCGGGCCTTTGTCGTACCCGTATGGGACGGTGTCCTTTTCACTGGTAGTGGTGAAGGTGGGACTGGGCGGGTACCCGGGGCCTCCCGTACGCCCGCGCGGCGCCGCCGCGCCGCCCGCCCCGCTCGGCCCCTCCCGGGATTGCGAGAAGTCGGTCACGGTTACTGGCTAGCCGACCGGTAAGTAAGTAGCCTTGCATGCGATGTCCCCGGTCATTCTCAGTCAGCTGCACCGCACCTTCCGTGCGCTCGCCTACCCCGGCTTCCGCGTCTACGCCGCCGGGCAGCTGCTGGGCACCCTCGCCTTCTGGCTCCAGACCACCGCCGTCAGCTGGCTCGTGCTCGAACTCTCCGGCAACTCCGGCACCGCCCTCGGCTGGACCCTCGCCCTCCAGTTCGGCCCCTACCTCCTCTTCGCCCTCCAAGGCGGCAAGATCGCCGACAGCTTCGACAAGCGCCGCGTCCTCCTCCTGTGCTCCCTCGGCTCCGCCGCGGTCACCGCCGGACTCGCCACTGTCGTGCTCACCGGGCGCATCGAACTCTGGATGGTCTACGTCGGCATGTTCGCCTTCGGCTCCGTCGCCGTCGTCGAAGGCCCCGCCCGCCAGGCCTTCTACTCCGAACTCGTCGACCGCGACGCCCTCCCCAACGCCGTCGGCCTCGGCAGCGCCATCTTCAACATGAGCCGCATCGCCGGGCCCGCGCTCGCCGGACTCCTCATCGCGCTCACCTCCACCGGGACCGTCATCGTCGTGTGCGCCTTCGCGTTCCTCGGCCCGGCCCTGTCCTGCGCGGTCCTGCTGCGCCGCAGCCTCTCCAACCCCGTACGCCGCGACGCCGCCAACGGCGGCATCCGCGACGCCCTGCGCTACGCCGCCGCCCGCCCCGACATCATCGCCGTCCTCATCGTCTCGCTCCTGGTCTCCGGGTTCACGTTCAACTTCGCGCTCACCCTCTCGATGCTCGCCCGCACCGAGTTCAACACCGGCGCCGACTCCTACGGCCTCCTGCTCACCGCGCTCGCCGTCGGCGCGCTCGCCGGGTCCCTCGCCTCCGGGCGCCGCTCGACCCGCCCGAGCCTGAACACGATGCTCGCCTCCTCGGCCCTCCTCGGCGTCGGCACGCTCCTCGTCGGCTTCGCGCCCTCCATCTGGTCGGCCATGGCGCTCCTCGCCCCCACCGGGTTCGCGATGGTCTACTACGCCCAGGCCGCCAACCAGCGCGTCCAGATGGGCGTCCGCGCCGACTTCCGCGGCCGCGTCCTGAGCCTGTACATGCTGGTCTTCCTCGGCTCCACCGCCGTGTTCGCGCCGATCGTCGGCGTGTTCATGGAGATGTACGGAGCCCGCGCGGGGTTGTGGCTCGGCGGTATCGTCGGCATCGCGACGCCCGCCGCGCTGGCCCTCGCCAAGCGCGCGCAGCTGAAGCGCCGCGCGGCCGCCCTCACCGGCAAAGCTGCGCCGATTTACGGCTCGCAAGCGTCGCCGAGCGGGCCCTAAACAGGACCTGACTTTTCATTCACTGTTGTCCGGTGATTCCCACTCCCTGAACGCAAGGGGTGCCGCCGTCGCCGCGAATCGTCCGAGTGCTCCCGCCATACCCGGAACCTCCTGCGCCTCCGCTGCATCAGGCGTCAACAGGAGTGTTACCCCGACGAAATTACTGTCCCGTCCCGTGGGATTTCACTGAATTAAGCGTTGGCGAAGCTGCGAGGATAGGTCACATCGTGACAGCCCCGACCACGCCGCGTCGATACACCTCTCGCCGCAGCGCGTGTCACTGACCCCGAGTAGAGCCCCTGGAGGGAATCCAGTGAGTGCCTCCGCCACCGCGGTCCCGCAGGCCGCGACCCAAGTGCGCACCGAGCGCCTTTTCGCCGCGCTCCCGCTGCCGGACAACGCCGTCGCCGACCTCGCCGAGGTCGTCGCCGACCTGAACATCGCCCGCCGCGGCGCTCCCAGCCGCCCCGGCGCGACCGGCCGCCGCACGCCCTCGACGCGGCTCGTCCGCTCCGAGAACTGGCACCTGACCCTTTCCTTCCTCGGGGACGTCCCCGTCGAACGCTGCGCCGAGACCGCCGAGGTCATCGCCGCCGCCGCGCGCGAGTCCGCGCCGATGCGGCTGTGCGTCTCCGGCGGCGGCCGGTTCGGCCGCGGCCGCTACTCCGTGGTCTACGCCGGGCTGGACGGCGACGTCGAGCCCCTCGTCGACCTCGTGCACCGCGTCCGCGCGGGGCTCCTCGCAGTCGGCCTGCCGGTGGACCAGAAGCAGTACCGCCCGCACGTGACCCTCGCCCGTCCCGGCGACCGCGTCACGAACCAGCAGGCCGCGCAGGACCTCCTGACGCTCCGCCGCTACTACGGTCCGAGCTGGACCGCGAACGAGGTCGTGCTCTACCGCTCGGACTTCGGCAAGGGCCCGGTGGGCGCGCAGCCGCTCTACACGCCGGTCGCCTCCGCGCCGCTCGGCTGAGCCCGGCGGGCCGGTCGCTGCCGCCCGGTGACACCGGGGCCCAAGCGTTCGGGCCCAAGGGAGAAACCGCCTCGCGATCTGCGCGAAAGCACCGCTCTGGGCAACGGTGACCGGTAGAAAGAGGGCATGTCCCACAGCGCCACCGGCACCGGCCGTTCCAATACCGCGACCCCGGGCGGGGAACCGACCCGGTTCGGCCGACCGCTCGCGCGGGTCTTCCTGCGCGCGGCCGGGATCACGGCCCTGGTGTGCTGGGCGGTGCTGCTCGTGTGGGCCTCGTTCGGGACGGGCGCGAGCTCGGGCTCCTCGGGTGTCTACATGATCATCGGGACCGTCGGGTCGGTCCTGCTCGTGGCCGTCGTCATCGCCACGGCCGCCACGCACGCGGGCCTGCGCACGATCATCGCCGCCCTGTTCACGGCCGTGTTCGCGGCCGGGGCCGGGTGGGCCGTCTACTCCTCGATGCCCGACGCCGGGCCGGGGCAGTTCATCACGCACCGCGCGGGCGTCGCGGCCCTCGCGTACGTGTTCGGCGTGGTCGGCGGCGGCCTGCTGGCGCTCTCGGAGTTCGTCGTCGAGGGCTACTCGGGCGGGCGCGTGCCCGCCCCGAAGCAGTTGCGGCGCAAGGTGGGCGTGCTCGCGACGGCGATCATCGTGATGATCGCGGCGGCGCTCGCGCCCGCGATGCAGCGCTGGGCCGAGCTGGCGAACCAGGACGTGCTCGTCGGCGACGCGGCCGCCACAGGCAGCATCACCGACCCCGGGCTCGACAGCCTCGCCGACCTCGCCGGGGTCGAGCGGTTCACCGACACCCCGTTCGGGCTGCTGCGCACCGACCACCCCGCCGACCCGACACCGCAGGCCGTGACCATGCTCGACCCGGCCACGGGCGCGGCCGTCTGGTACCACCGCCGCTGGAACTGGCTGGCCTCGCAGCCGCCGGTCCTCTCGCAGGCCCAGGACCTGGTGGCGCTCACCGGGCCCCGCGCGGACAACAACGGCGACTTCCAGACCCGGGTCCTGAACGCCCGCGACGGCGGCGAGGTCGCCACCGCGGACTTCGACGGCTCGCCGGGCGTGCTGCTCGCGCTCGCCGAGGACCGGCTCTTGTTCACGAAGGACAAGAGCGAGACGTTCACCGTGTACGACTTCGGCGGCGGCCGCGTGTGGGAGGCCGCGATGCCCGACGGCTGCGAGGGCACCGCCGCGCAGCTCGCGGGCGGGCGCGCGCTCGTGCTCGCCGACTGCGTGCCCGCGCCCGACCGGTCCGTGGCCCGCGATATCGTGCTCGCCTTCAACCTGGACGACGGCGCGGCCGCCTGGCAGCAGGAGATCGACAGGAGCGCCGTGGTCGTCCCCGAGTCGTTCCTGGTCACCGAGGACACGATCGTGCTCGACAGCCGCATCGAGCACCGCGTGACCGACGGGCCGTTCTCCGCGCGCCGCTTCGAGCACCAGCTGATCGCCTACGCGATCGCGGACGGCACCGAGCACTGGCGGGCGAGCGACCAGACGTTCGGTTCGACGAACTCCTCGGCGTGCGGCGGGACCCTGCACCTGTCGCAGCCGACGGACGCGGCGGCCTCGGGCGTCGCGGCGGGCGGGGAGTCGAAGGCGCAGGCCCCGGCGGCCGACCGGCGCACGGTGCAGATCATCGAGTGCTTCACCGCGAAGGACCGCGAGGGCTCCTGGCTGGGGGTCATGGCGTACGACGCGGACACCGGGGACCGCCTGTACCGCAAGGCGGTGCGGCTCGGTTTCACGCCGCTGGACCCGGAGGTCGCGCGCGGCTGGGCGACGGTGCTGCCGGACAACCGGGCGGTGCTCGCGGCCGACCTGTCGCTGGACCCGAACCGCCCCGAGTGCCGCCTGTACGAGATCGCGAACGGCACGGCCGCCGAGGTCCCGTTCGCGGAGGAGACGGCCGACGGCGAGCCGGTCCCGGCGAACTGGTGCCACGACGCGCAGCTCAGCCCGGTCGGCACCGGCGCGGCCGTGAGCTTCGTGGACGAGGACGGGACCCGCGGCATCGCGGTCGTCGAATGAGCGCTGCCGTGGCATAGCGCCGCGGTGCTGCCGAAGCCGTGGCGTGAGTGCTCCTCATGCTGCGCGAACACCCGGTGACGCGGTGGTGAACGGGCCGCGAACGGCAAGAATGATCAAACGGTGTGATCAGTACTAGGTCATCCGCGCATGAGTGATGCGCGAAACTGCTGTAGGGTTCTTCGCATGTGTGGAATCGTTGGATACGTCGGGGCGCGCAGCGTCGTCGACGTCGTGATCGACGGCCTGCGCCGTCTGGAGTACCGCGGCTACGACTCGGCGGGCGTCGCCCTCGTCTACGACCCCGAAGGCGCCGACCCCTATCTGGAGTTCGACAAGAAGGCCGGGAAGCTCGCCAATCTCGAGGCCGTCCTCGCCGAGCAGGACCGCCCGCTCGGGGCCGCCTGCGGCATCGGGCACACCCGCTGGGCCACCCACGGCGTCCCCTCCGACCGCAACGCCCACCCCCACCTCTCCGCGGACGGGCGCATCGCGCTCATCCACAACGGCATCATCGAGAACTTCGGGCAGCTGCGCGCCGAGCTCGAGGCCGCCGGGATCGAGTTCCAGTCCGACACGGACTCCGAGACAGCCGCGCACCTCCTCGCCCGCGAGTACGCCGTCGACGGCGACCTCACCGAGGCCATGACCCGCGTCTGCGCGCGTCTCGAAGGCGCGTTCACGCTCCTGGCCGTCGCGGCCGACGACCCCGACACCGTGGTCGGCGCCCGCCGCAACTCCCCGCTCGTGGTCGGCCTCGGCGACGGCGAGTACTTCATGGCCTCCGACGTCGCGGCGTTCATCGCCTACACGACCGAGGCGATCGAGCTGGGCCAGGACCAGATCGTCACCATCAACCGCGAGAGCGGCATCACCGTGCGCGGCTTCGACGGGCAGCCGTCCGAAGGCAAGCCGTTCTCCGTGGACTGGGACATCGCCGCCGCCGAGAAGGGCGGCTTCGACACGTTCATGGCCAAGGAGATCCACGAGCAGCCGCAGGCGGTCGCCGACACGCTGCGCGGGCGCATCGACGAGACCGGCCAGATCGTCCTCGACGAGGTCCGCATGTCCGACCAGGACTTCCGCGACATCGACAAGGTCTTCATCGTCGCGTGCGGCACCTCCTACCACGCCGGGCTCGTCACCAAGTACGCCATCGAGCACTGGACGCGCATCCCCTGCGAGGTCGAGCTCGCCTCGGAGTTCCGCTACCGCGACCCGGTGCTCGACCGCTCCACGCTGGTCGTCGTCATCTCCCAGTCCGGCGAGACCATGGACACGCTCATGGCCCTGCGCCACGCGAAGGACCAGAAGGCCCGCGTCCTCGCCATCTCCAACACCGTCGGGTCCACGATCCCGCGCGAGTCCGACGCCGTGCTCTACACGCGCGCCGGGATCGAGGTCGCGGTCGCGTCCACGAAGGCGTTCCTGACCCAGCTCGCCGCCTGCTACCTGGTGGGCCTGCACCTCGCGCAGGTGCGCGGCATCAAGTACGCCGACGAGGTCTCGGCGATCCTCGACGAGCTCGTGGCCTCGCCCGGGAAGATCGCGAAGGTCATCGAGAACCTGGAACCGGTGCGGCAGATGGCCCGCGAGAGCGTCGGGAAGGACCGCGTCCTGTTCATCGGCCGCCACGTCGGCTACCCGGTCGCGCTCGAAGGCGCGCTGAAGCTCAAGGAGCTCGCGTACCTGCACGCGGAGGGCTTCGCGGCGGGCGAGCTCAAGCACGGCCCGATCTCGCTCATCGAGGACGGGACCCCCGTGGTCGCGATCGTGCCGAGCCCGCGCGGCCGCTCGCTGCTGCACGACAAGATCATCTCCAACATCCAGGAGGTCAAGGCGCGCGGCGCGAAGGTCATCGCGATCTGCGAAGAAGGCGACGCGATCACCGCCTCGCACGCGGACTTCGTGATCGAGACGCCCGCGACGCCGACCCTGCTGGCCCCGCTGCTGACCACGGTCCCGCTGCAGGAGTACGCGATCGAGCTCGCCACGGCCCTGGGCCGCGACATCGACCAGCCGCGCAACCTCGCCAAATCGGTGACGGTCGAGTAGGACGTTCGCAATGACGGCGTGCGCGGTGCACCGCGCACGCCGTACGCGTACCTGCGACGACCCGGTTGCTCTGCGTCCCTTTAAGATTCACCACTAGCCACCCGTATCGGGCACCGTTACGCGATCGACACGCCTAGACTCGCGGCGTGAGAAAACGCACCCTGATCTCGAGCGCCGTGGCGATCACCGCCGCAGGCGCCATCACCATCGCGGGCACCGTTGTCGCCCAAGCACAGGAGACCGGCGACGAGGCGCTCGCCGCCGCGATCGACGCGATCCTGACCGACAAGCGCCTCACCGACTCGCAGATCGGCGTCACCGTCGCCGACGCGAACACCGGCGAGGTCCTGTACGAGCGGGGCGGCGCCAAACGCGCCATCCCCGGCTCCAACGACAAACTGACCACCACCGCCGCCGCCCTCCAGAACCTCGGCGGCGACTACACCTACACCACCGAGGTCGCGGGCGACCGCCCCGCGGACGGCGTCGTCGCGGGCGACCTCTACCTGCGCGGCTTCGGCGACCCGACCATCCTCGAAGCCGACTACGACCAGATGGCGAAGGACCTCGCCGCCCAAGGCGTGTCCACGGTCGACGGCGACCTCGTCGCCGACGACACCGCGTTCGACTCGGTCCGCTCCGGCACCGAATGGGGCTGGGCCGACCTCCAGTACACGTACGCCGCCGAGGTCTCCGCGCTCACCGTCGCCTCCGGCAGCGACTACAACGCCGGTTCCGTGCGCGTGTTCATCAAGCCCGGCGCGGCCGCGGGCGACCCCGCCCAGATCAGCATGGCCCCCGCGAACGACTACGTCGAGATCGTCAACAACGCCACCACCGGCACCGCCACGAGCATCGTCGCCGACCGCGACCCGCACGACAACGTGATCCGCATCAGCGGCACCGTGAAAGCGGGCACCTCCGGCACCTACGCGACCCGCTCGGTCATCGAACCGACGCAGCTCGCCGCCGACGTCTTCGCCGACTCCCTCGCGGAAGCGGGCATCACCGTCAACGGCGACGTGCGCTTCGGCGAGGCGACCCCGCAGGGCCTGGAGACCCTCGCGTCCCACCAGTCGATGACCCTCACCCAGCTCACGAGCGTGATCCTCAAGCCCTCCAACGCCTCCGTCGCCGAAGCCCTGTTCAAGACCCTCGGCTACGAGGCGACCGGCAAGGGCACCTTCGCAAGCGGCAAGGCCGCCACGTACGCCGGGATCGAGCAGTACGGCGTCGACACCGGGCCCATCCGCCAGGTCGACGGCTCCGGCATCTCCCGCCACAACATGATGACGTCGAACATGCTCACCGACCTCCTCGTCGGCGCCAAGAAGGCCCCCTGGTTCGACACCTGGTACGGCTCGCTGCCGGTCGCCTGCACCGACGGCACCCTCGCCAGCCGCATGTGCGGCACCCCCGCCGCCGCGAACGTGCGCGCCAAGACCGGCTCGATGACCAGCGTCTCGGCCCTCTCCGGATACGTCACCGACGCCGACGGCCGCGAACTCGTCTTCGGCATCGTCGTCAACGACTTCCTCTGGTCCACCGTGAAGGACATCGAGGACAAGATCGCGGTCGCCGTCGCCTCGCACAGCACCGCGACGACCGAAGCCGAGATCAGCACCTTCTCCTCCGAGATCGACACGCCCGACTTCGCGGAACTCGAAGCCGAAGCCGAGGAAGCGGCGTTCCCGGCCGAGGGCGAGATGCCCGCAAGCCTCGAATGCACCTGGTACGAACCCGCCATCTGCTAAAACGGCTGCAGCGCAACCGAACACACGACGAGGGCCCGGCCGGGCAACGGCCGGGCCCTCACCCGCGCTCCGTCACCCGTGGCGGTGAACCTTCAGATGCGGGGGCGGTACGCCCGATCCCGTGGCACTCTTGGGGGGTGATCGTCGCCGTAGGCATAGACGTAGTGGCAGTGGACCGGTTCGAGCGCGTGCTCGAACGGACCCCGCACGTCGCCGAGAAGCTCTTCACCGAAGCCGAACGCCGCACCCCCGACGGGCACGCCCGCCGCACCGAGTCCCTCGCCGCCCGCTTCGCTGCCAAAGAAGCCGTCGCCAAAGCACTCGGCGCCCCCGGCGGCATGCACTGGGCCGACTGCCAAGTCCTCTCCCTCCCCGACGGCCGCCCCACATTGACCATCACCGGAACGGTGGCTGCAGCAGCCGAGCAGCGTGGCGTCTCACGCTGGCACGTCTCGCTGTCGCATGATGGCGGTATCGCTACAGCGGTGGTGATCGCCGAAACGGCATGACGGCCCAACAGGCCTGAGAGGGAACACCATGGACGGTGCCTGGTCAGCAGCGGCAGTACGCCGCGCCGAAGCCCAGCTGATGGCCCAGCTCCCGCCGGGCACCCTCATGCAGCGCGCCGCCGCCGGACTCGCCGTCGAATGCGCCCGCATTCTCAAGCGGCGCAAGCACGGCGGCGTCTACGGCTCCACCGTCACCGTCCTCGCCGGACCCGGCGACAACGGCGGCGACGCCCTCTTCGCCGCGGCCCGCCTCGCCAAGCGCGGCGCCCGCGTCTTCGCCGTCCCGGTCATGGGCGAACGCGTCCACCCCGTCGCCGCCGCCGCACTCACCAGGGCCGGAGGCCGACTCGTCGCCCGCCCGCCCCGCCACTGCGACCTCCTCCTCGACGGCGTCCTCGGCATCGGCGGCCGACCCGGCCTCCCCGGCCGCGCCATCGACGCGCTCGCCGCCATCGACGCCGGGGTCATCGTCGCCGTCGACGTCCCCTCCGGAGTGGACGTCGACACCGGCGCCGTCCCCGGCAGCGCCGTCACCGCCGACGTCACCGTCGCCTTCGGATCGCGCAAACCCTGCCACGTCCTCGGCCGCGCCGCACTCCTCGTCGGCCGCCTCGTCCTCGTCGACATCGGACTCGGCCCCTACCTCGACCCGCACCCGGCCGTGCGCGTCGCGCGCGACGAGGACCTCTCGGATTGGTGGCGCGAGCCCGGCCCCGACGACGACAAGTACACGCGCGGCGTCGTCGGCGTCGCAGCCGGCTCGGAGCAGTACCCGGGCGCGGCCGTCCTCGCCGCCTCCGGCGCCCTCGCCGGGCCCGCCGGGTACGTCCGCTACGCAGGGACCGCCGCCGAGCACGTCCGCCGCCGCCACCCCGAAGTGGTGTGCACGCAGGAGGTCAAAGAGGCCGGACGCGTCCAGGCCTGGCTCGCCGGACCCGGCTTCGGCACCGACGAGGCCGCACTGGCGGAGCTGCGGCACGTCCTCGAATCGCCTGCGCCCGTGGTGCTCGACGCGGACGCTTTGACGCTCATCGGCGAGTACCCGTCGGTGCTGTCGCAGCGGGAGGCGCCGGTGGTCCTCACGCCGCACGACCGCGAATACGAGCGGCTGTACGGCTCGCCGCCCGCCGAGGACCGGGGCGCGGCGGCTGCCGCGCTGGCGAAGCGGTTGAACTGCACGGTGCTGCTGAAGGGGCACCACACGGTGGTCGCCTCGAGCGACGGCGAAGTGTGGGCGAACCCGACCGGGCGGCCGCAACTGGCGACGGCCGGATCGGGCGACGTGCTGGCTGGCTTCATGGCCTCGCTGCTCGCCTCGGGCATGTCGGGAGTGAAGGCCGCGGTCGCCGCTTCGTACCTGCACGGCCGGGCGGGAGGCATCGCCGCAGCGGGCCACCGCACCGTAACGGCGTCAGACGTAGCGAGGGCCCTCCCGCAAGCGGTAGGCGAGACGCTGTCGGCTACCAGTCCTCGCCCGCGCGCATGATCTTCGACGGCGCGAGGCCGGTCTCGTCGAGCAGGTAGGTCCGCATCGCCTCGAGCCCGGGCGAGTACACGTGGAGGCTCACGGCCGGGGCGTCGGAGAGGTTCCGCATCCCGTGCACCGTGCGGTCGTCGACCACCGACACCGCGCCCTTGCCGAGCGTCGTCCGCTTCAGGCCCGGGAAGTCGCCCGGCTGCACGGTGAACTCGGTCAGCTCGCCCGACACCACCGCGACCGCCGCAGCGGCGGGGCGTGCGACGCCGCCGTGGTCGTGGAGGTCGGTGCCCTGGCCGGGCAGCCAGGCGAGGAGCCACGCCTCATGGCCGGGCCCGGCGAGCACCTTCCGTGCCCACCGGCTGCCTTTCGTGAAGCGCGGGTTGAGGTGGAGGTTCGCGGCGTAGAACGCGGCGAGCGACTCGAGGCGCTCGGTGGCGAGGGCGGCGGGCGGCAGCAGCAGACTGGAGCTCATCTGGGTGAATCGTCTTTCGATGCGTCGGAACGGTTGTCGGCGAGGACGCGCCGAGCGGCACGGGGCGCTCAGCGCTGGTGACAGCGGCGACAGGGACACATCGGGGAGGTCATGCGGGCAATGGTACCAATTCCCAGCCAACTCACAGGAGCGACACACCATCGGTGGAATGCTCGTTACGCTGCGAATTTGTCACTCCCTGGGGCTACCCGCCCGTAATCTCGCGCGCTAGGCTCATGTTCGGCCTCCCGGCGGCGCCCCCAGCGCCGTGCATCCGACGGGCGGCCCCGTGCGTGTTTTGAGTGCACCCCGTCTTCCCATCCCGAAGGAGCGCCCTCCTCGTGAAGCAGTCGCCTGTTCGACGCAAGTGGATGTCCGCCGCCGTTGCCGGTGGCCTGCTGGTCACCGTCGGTTCGGGGCCCGCCTGGGCACAGGACTCGCCTGAGGACATCAACGCCGAGATCGAGGACCTGGACGTCGACCTCGCGGCGGCCGTCGAGGAGTACAACCAGCTCGCGTCCGAGGTGGACGACAACCGGGAGCTCATCGAGGAGACCGAGGCGAACCTCCAGACCGCCGAGGCCGACCTCGACGTGCTGCGCGACGAGCTCGCCGACTTCATCGGCGAGACCTATGTGGACCAAGGGGTCGGGGACGCGGCGCTGCTGCTCGAATCGGGCACGCCCGACGCGTTCGTCGAGCGCATGGACCGGCTGAACTCGGCCAACCTCTACAACTTCGACCTCATGGACGACCTCCGCGTCGCGACCGAGGAGTACGCGACCCAGCGCGACCTGCTCACCGACCTCCAGGCCGACCTGGAGGCCGAGCAGGCGAACCTGCAGAAGGCGGCCGACGACCTCACCGCGCGCATGGACGACCTCGAAGAGGAGTGGAAGACCGCCGCGGGCGAAGAGGTCCTCGAGTACGACCTGCCGCGCATGAGCGACGACCAGTGGGCCGTCGTGGACTTCGCGCTCGACCAGATCGGCGAGCCGTACGTGTGGGGTTCGGCCGGCCCGGACTCGTGGGACTGCTCGGGCCTCCTGCTCGGCGCCTACGACCAGATCGGGATCGGCCTGCCGCACAACGCGGCCGCGCAGTGGGACATGGTCGCGCACATCAGCGAGGACGAGCTGCAGCCGGGCGACTTCGTGTTCTACAACGGCCTCGCGCACGTGGGCATGTACATCGGCAACGGCCTGGTCGTGCACGCCCCGAACTCGACCACCGTGGTGAAGGTCGTCGACCTCCACCACGGCAACAGCTACTACGGCGCGGGCACGCTCCTGCACTAAGGCAACGGAAAAGGGCCCCGCGAGTCGACTCGCGGGGCCCTTTTCCGTTGCTGTTACCGGGGATCGCAGCGGACGACGAGGATGGCGATGTCGTCGCGCGGGGATTCGGGGGAGAACGCCTCGACGGCCTCCAGCAGGGCCGTGGCGATCTGCCTGGCGCCCTTGCCCGCCGCGTCCCGCACGGCCCGCTCGATGCGTTCGTGGCCGAACATGGCGGCGCCGTCGCGGCGCTCGGTGACGCCGTCGGTGAAGAACACGAGGGCGTCCCCGGCGTCGAGGCGGACCTCCTCGGGGTTGACCTTGACGTCGGGGAAGAGCCCGACGGCGGTGCCCTCGCGCCCGACCCAGGCGGTCTCTCCGTCGGCGCGCAGCAGCAGCGGCTTCTCGTGGCCCGAGAGGCACAGGGTCGCGTTCAGGGTGCCGTCGCGGCGCGGGTCCAGGAGCGCGGACGCGATGGTCGCGTACCGCATGTCGCCGGGCTGCTCCAGGAGCGTGGCGTTGAGCAGTTCGAGGGCGCGCGGCAGCGGGCGGCCGTCGCGGGCCATGACCCGCAGGACGTCGCGCACGACGCCGGTGACGGCCGCGGCCTGCGCGCCCTTGCCGCACACGTCGCCGATCGCGACCCACAGGCGGTGGTCGGCGAGCTCGGTCGCGTCGTAGAAGTCGCCGCCGACCTCGGTGCCCGAAACCGGGCCCGGCCCGGACCCGGGCAGGCGGCGCGCGGTCGCGGGCAGGTACTCGGCGGCGAACGACACGCCGGCGACGTCAGGCAGCGAGCCGGGCATGAGCGCGGCCTGCAGCTCGTTGGCGACGGCCTGGCGCTCGGCGTGGATGCGGGCGTTGTCGAGGGCGAGTGCGCTGCGCTTGGCGAGGTCGGCGACGACCGCGCGCTCCTCTGAGGAGTGCTGGCGGTCGAGGTGCTTGCCGACGGTGAGGACGCCGATCGTGGCGCCGCGCGCCGAGAGCGGCACGGCGATGCCGTCGAGGCCGCGCGGCACCGGCAGCTCCATGCCCGTCCAGCCGTCGGTGGCGAGCGCGGCGGCGAGCGCCGGGGCCGCGGTGTCGAGCTTGGCCCGCAGGTGCTCCAGCTCGCCTTCCTCGGCGTGCGTGAGGGAGGCGAGGCGCAGGTCGGGGCCGTCGCCGGTGAGGTGGACGGCGGCCCAGCGGCCGAGCTGCGGGACGACGAGCTGCGGGATGAGCGCTACCGTGAGGTGCTCTTCGAGGGAGTGGGCGAGGAGCTCCCCGGCTTCGGCGAGGTAGGTGAGCCAGCCGGAGCGGCGCTGCTCGTCGGTGCGCATCCGGTCGATCTGGATGGCGAGCGCGATGCGTTCGGCGACGAGTTCTGCCAGGGGCCGCCAGGACGGCTCGGGGTCTCCGGCGAGCATGAGCTTGCCGGTCGCGGGGGCGGTGAGCGGCAGGGGGACGGCGACGGAGACGGTGCCGACGTCGCCGAACTTGGCGAGGATCTGCGCCCCGGCCCCGTCCCCGGCGTCGTACTCGATGGCGCCGCCCGCGGCGGCGGTCGCGTCGTGGCAGCGGGCGAGGAGCTCGGTGACGATCTGGTCCACGGGCAGTCGCGACTGGATCGCGGGGGCGACGGTGAGGAGCGCGGCGAGCTGGCTGAGGTCGGGCAGGCGGGTCTCGGTGTCGGCGTCCGGGTCGGGGCGGGTGGCCGGGCGGGCGTCGGGGTCGCGGTCGATGCGGAACCAGATCGACTTGCCGGTCTGGTCGTGGGTGGTGCCCCAGGAGGACGCGAACCGGTCGACGAGGAGGAGGCCGCGGCCGCCTTCGGCGGTGACCTCGGGCATGGCGGCGTCGATCGGGTCGATGCCGCCGGAGCGGTAGTCGGTGACGGTGACGCGCACGCCGATGGGGTCGGCCGCGACCGTGAGGTTGATGTCGGTGCCGGCGTGGACGACGCCGTTGGTCGCCAGTTCGGTGGTGAGCAGCAGGGTCTCGTCGAGCAGCTCGGTGAGCCCGGCTTCGGTGAGCACCGCGCGGACGGCGGCGCGGGCGGCGGCGGGGGAGCGGTCGTCGGCCGGGAGCCGGAGGCGCCGGGCGAACCTCTCGGGGTACGTCACGGGCCCAAGTCTATGCCGGTCCGGTAACGGTGCGGGGGACCGTGTCGCCGCGTCGGGCCCGTCTGTCGGGCGGTGTTCGGATACGTTGCGGGGCAGGGGAAATGCGAAACGGCGGCCGTCCGGGAGGGCGGCCGCCGTTCAAGCGGAGTCGGTCAGGGTTCTCTCGTACCTCGGCAGACCCCTTAGGGATCTACTCCCAGGTGGTCGCGGCCTTGCGGCGGCGCAGCATGAAGAACACGACCGCACCGGCGAGCAGCGCGGCGGCGGCCGAGCTGATCAGGATGATCGAGGAGTTGCCGGTGGTCGGCAGCTGGCCGGAGCCGGAGGCGTCGGTCTCGACCACTTCGACTTCGGTGTCGCCGGGCAGTTCCTCTTCGCCGCCGAGTACGTCGGCGGTGAACAGCGCCATGCCGTAGCCGGTGCTGAGGTATTCCTCGTCGGCGGCTTGGTCGACCTCGACGAGCTCGAACTGGTTGTCGCTGGTGAGGTCAATGAAGCGTCGCTCGAGGTCGAGCGTGGCCTCGTTGAGGTCCCAGGCGCTGTAGTAAGCCCCGCCGAAGTCGGCGAGGTCGCCGTTGACGAGGTAGTCGACGGGCGTGTCGGGGCTGGCCTCGAACACGGTGCCCGCACCGGGGGTGAAGTCCTCGATGATGCACTTCACGCCGCCGATGTAGTCGATGCAGTTGTCGTACTCGGCGATCGCCTCGATGTCGTCGGTGTACTCCACGGTGCCCGCTTCGCTGAACCAGGTGTCGAGGTCGACCGAGTCCGAGAAGAACACCGCGGTGGCCGCGAACTCGTCGCCGAACTCGGAGTCGGTCTCGACGCGGAACTGCGGGGCCGCGGGGAGCACGGAGCCGGCGGTGGCGCCCTCATAGAGGTAGTTCAGGTGCGAGGCCTGGAAGGCGCCCTTGGCGCCGATCTCGGCCACGGGCTCCCCGCCGGGGAGCTCGACGGGGTCTTCGCCGCCGTCCTCGCCGGACCCGAAGTCCTCGCTGACGGTGATCTCGCCTTCCCAGTCGAGCTCTTCCGTGCCGTTGACCTTGACCTTCGCGAAGTAGAACGCGGTGTCGCCGGGCGTGCCGGCTTCGCCGAGCCCGAGTTCGAGGCTGAAGAAGTTGCCTGCGAGGTCGGCGGTCCCGTCGTCGACGCAGGTGAGGATGTTGCCGGTGAACTCGCATCGCTCGTCGTACGCGGCGGCCACCGTCACGATGCCGGCGGAGTCGGAGAGGTCGACGGTGACCTCGACGACGTCGCCTTGGAGGGGGTCGGGCCCTTCGACCGCGATGTAGGCCTCCTGGCCTTCGTACTCGAGCGTGCCGACCGCTTCGTTGGTGTCGACGAGGTTGAACCAGGCGTCGACGTACTCGTAGTCGGTCTGCGCGAAGGCCGGGGCCGCCGCCGCGAGCGTCAGAGCCGCTGCGGCAGTGCCGGCGCCCGCGATGCGGAGGCCGGTCTTACTGGGGGTAGACATGCGTCTCCTATGAAGGTGTCTTCGGTTTGGGGGGTGCGGCGCTCTCGCGGGCTCCACTGGCGCGTGACCGGCCCGCGGGGGCGCTGCGATAGATCACACGCACCACAGGAGACACCGGTTGCGAAATTCTGTCAGTTTTCTTTCCCTAACGTCGAGTGACCGAACACAATGCCCTGAGTAACCTGCCTTCACGTTTGCCGCCTTCATGTGACAACCTGGTACGGACGCCTGTCTCCGCAGCTGAGGAACCACGCCATGACGGACACCGTTTCCCGTACAGCGAGCCCGATCGACGAGTCGGACCTGCTCCGCAGCCTGGCCGACGCGCTCGGCGCCGTCGAGCGGGGCGACTTCTCGGTGCGGCTCCCGCGCGGCGAGGGCCTCGCCGGGGAGGTCGTCGACCGGTTCAACGCCGTGGTCGAGCAGGCCGACCGGCAGACCCGGGACCTCGCGCTCATCGCCCGCGCCGTCGGCCAGGAGGGCTCCTGGAACCACCGGCTCGTCATCGAGCACCTCGACGGCGGCTGGTCCGAAGGCGCCGCCAGCGTGAACCGCCTGGTCGAGGAGCTGGTGCGCCCCACCATCGAGCTCGGCCGCGTCCTCGAGGCGGTCGCCGCGGGCGACCTCACCCAGGAGGCCGTGCTCGAGATCGAGGGCAGGCAGCTCCGCGGCGAGTTCCGCCGCCTCGGCGAGACCGTGAACCAGATGGTCGGGCTGCTGCGCTCCTTCGCGGGCGAGGTCACGCGCGTGGCCCGGGAAGTGGGCACCGAAGGCCAGCTCGGAGGGCAGGCCGACGTCCAGGGCGTCTCCGGCACCTGGCGGTCGCTGACGGACGCCGTGAACACCATGGCCTCCAACCTGACCGAGCAGGTCCGCTCCATCTCGACGGTGACCAGGGCGATCGCCGCCGGTGACCTGAACCAGAAGATCACCGTCAAGGCCTCCGGCGAGATCGCCGAGCTCGCCGACACCATCAACTCCCTCACCGCGACCCTGCAGGTCTTCGCGGGCGAGGTCACGCGTGTCGCCCGCGAGGTCGGCACGGAGGGCCGCCTCGGCGGCCAGGCCGAGGTCCCAGCCGTCTCCGGCACCTGGAAGGACCTCACCGACTCGGTGAACGACATGGCCGCGAGCCTCACCGACCAGGTGCGCGACATCGCCAAGGTCACCAGCGCGGTCGCGCGCGGCGACCTGACGCAGAAGATCGCCGTCCCCGCGCAGGGCGAGATCCTCGAGGTCAAGACCACCGTCAACACGATGGTCGACCAGCTCTCCAGCTTCGCCGACGAGGTCACGCGCGTGGCGCGCGAAGTGGGCACGGAGGGCCGCCTCGGCGGCCAGGCCCAGGTGTTCGGCGTCTCCGGCACCTGGCGCGACCTGACGCAGAACGTGAACCAGCTCGCCTCCAACCTCACCGAACAGGTCCGCTCCATCTCCACCGTCACCGCGGCCGTCGCGCGCGGCGACCTGACGCAGAAGATCGCCGTCGACGCCCAGGGCGAGATCCTCGAGGTCAAGACCACGGTGAACATCATGGTCGACCAGCTCTCCAGCTTCGCCGACGAAGTGACCCGCGTGGCCCGCGAGGTCGGCAGCGAGGGCCGCCTCGGCGGCCAGGCGAACGTGCAGGGCGTCTCGGGCACCTGGAAGGACCTCACCGAGAACGTGAACCTGATGGCGTCGAACCTGACCGCCCAGGTCCGCAACATCTCCTCCGTCGCCACCGCGGTCGCCACCGGCGACCTGTCGCGTCAGATCACCGTCGACGCGCGCGGCGAGATGCTCGAACTGAAGTCGACGATGAACTCGATGGTCGCGCAGCTGTCCCAGTTCGCCGACGAAGTGACCCGCGTGGCCCGCGAAGTGGGCACCGACGGCCGCCTCGGCGGCCAGGCGAACGTGCAGGGCGTCTCCGGCATCTGGGAGGCCCTCACCGACAACGTGAACTCCATGGCCTCCAACCTGACCGCCCAGGTCCGCAACATCTCCTCCGTCGCCACCGCCGTCGCCCGAGGCGACCTCAACCGGCAGATCACCGTCGACGCGCAAGGCGAGATGCTCGAACTGAAGACCACCATGAACACGATGGTCGCCCAGCTCTCCCAGTTCGCCGACGAGGTCACCCGCGTCGCCCGCGAGGTGGGCACCGACGGCGTCCTCGGCGGGCAGGCCAACGTCCAGGGCGTCTCCGGCACCTGGAAGGACCTCACCGAGAACGTCAACTCGATGGCCTCCAGCCTCACCAGCCAGGTCCGCGACATCGCCTCCGTCACCACGGCCGTCGCGCGAGGCGACCTGACCCAGAAGGTCACCGTCGACGTCCAAGGCGAGATGCTCGAACTCAAGACCACCGTGAACACCATGGTCGAGCAGCTCTCCAGCTTCGCCACCGAGGTCACCCGCGTCGCCCGCGAGGTCGGCGTCGAAGGCAACCTCGGCGGCCAGGCGGAAGTCGCGGGCGTCTCCGGCACGTGGCTCGCCTTGACCCGCAACGTGAACTCGCTCGCCGCGACGCTCACACTCCAGCTGCGCGCCATCGCGAACGTCGCCCACGCCGTCGCCCGAGGCGACCTCACCCAGTCCGTCGACTTCGAGGCCGCCGGTGAGATCGCCGACCTCACCGAGTCGATCAACCAGATGATCACCGCCCTGCGCGACAAGACCCGCCAGAACACCGACGCGGACTGGCTCAACTCCAACCTCGCCCGCATCTCCTCGCTCCTGCAGGGCCGCAGGGGCGTCGAAGAGGTCACCCGCATGGTCCTCGACGAGGTCACGCCCCTCATCGACGCGCAGACCTCCACGTTCTACGTCCGCCACGAGGACGTCTCCGGGCACGTCACCTACCGGCTCAACGCCGTCTACGGCCACCCCAACCCCGGCGAGAAGAAGCTCATCGAGGACAACGAGGGCATGGTCGGCCAGGCCGCCGCGTCCAAGCGCACCATCCACCTGCACGACATCCCCGAGGGCTACCTGGAGATCTCCTCGGGCCTCGGCCAGGCCACCCCGACCGACCTGATCATCCTGCCCGTCCAGTTCGGCGACAAGGTCAGAGGCGTCATCGAGTTCGCCTCGTTCAACACCTATTCGGGACTGCACAAGCGGTTCCTGGACGCGCTGGCCCCGAACGTCGGCGTCACGCTCGCCACGATCGAGGGCAACGCGCGCACCGAGGTGCTGCTGCGCGAGTCCCAGCGGATGGCGCAGGAGCTGCGGGCGCAGTCGAACCGGTTGCAGGAGACCAACGTCGAGCTGGAGGAGAAGGCGCAGCTGCTCTCGGCGCAGAACAAGGCGATCGAGCTGAAGAACGAAGAGGTCGAGACCGCCCGCAAGGACATCGAGGAGAAGGCCGAGCAGCTCGCGCAGGCCTCGAAGTACAAGTCGGAGTTCCTCGCGAACGTCTCGCACGAGCTGCGTACGCCGCTGAACTCGCTGCTGCTGCTCGCCCGGCTCCTGTCGGAGAACTCGGACGGGAACCTCTCGGAGCGCCAGATCGAGTTCGCGCGCACCATCTACAACGCGGGCACCGACCTGCTCACGCTCATCGACGACATCCTCGACCTGTCGAAGATCGAGGCCGGGCGCATGGACGTGTCCGTCCACCCGGTGGACCTCGCCGAGATCCTCGGCGACATCGAGGCGGCGTTCCGGCCGCAGGCCGAGGACAAGGGCCTGGACTTCAAGGTCGACGTGGGTGCCGGTGTGCCGCAGCTGATGCAGACCGACGGCCAGAAGTTCCAGCAGGTCCTGCGCAACCTCCTGTCGAACGCCGTCAAGTTCACGCGGGTCGGGTCGGTGACGCTCGCGGTGCGGCGCGTCCCGGCGGACCTGCGCTTCGACGCCCCGCACCTGAACGCGGCGGGCGAGCGGCTCGCGTTCAGCGTCGTCGACACCGGTATCGGTGTGGCCGAAGGCAAGAAGGGCATCATCTTCGAGCCGTTCCAGCAGGCCGACGGCACCACGCGGCGCACGTTCGGCGGCACCGGGCTGGGCCTGTCGATCTCGAAGTCCCTGTCGCTCATGCTCGGCGGCGACGTGTTCATCGAGCACACCGGCGACGCCGGGTCGAAGTTCACGTTCGTCGTACCGGTCGAGATCGACGCCGACGGCGACTACACGCCCGTCCGCTCCGAGCTCCCGGCCGTGCGCGAGCCCTCCCCCGGCATCCTCACGGGCGCACCGGAGACGCCCTCGTCCTCGGCCGCGGCCCAGCACCTCGAAGGCGCCACCGTCCTCATCGTCGACGACGACATCCGCAACGTCTTCGCGCTCACCGCCGCGCTCGAGCTGCACGGCATCGACGTTCACTACGCCGAGAACGGCGCGGACGGCATCGACGCGCTCCAGCACCACCCGGGCATCGACATGGTGCTCATGGACTCGATGATGCCGGGCATGGACGGCAACGAGACCACGCGCGTCATCCGCCGCATGCCGCAGTTCGCGGACCTGCCGATCGTGTTCCTCACCGCGCAGGCCCTCGCCGAGCAGCGCGAGAAGTCCGTCGAGGCCGGCGCGAGCGCGTACCTGACCAAGCCCGTGGACCTCGACCTGCTGCTGGACACCATGTCGCAGTGGATCGTCACGGCCCCGGGAGGGAACGGGCGCCACGCTGCGCGAGGCGGCGCACACGAGGCGGCCCCCACGGGCGGGCGGGCCGCGTCCGAACGCGACAATCCCGTTCGCGACAATGACGGACCGACCGTTGGAGGCACCGCATGAGCACCGCCCGCGTCCTGCTCGTTGACGACCGTTCCGAGAACCTCCTCGCACTGGAAGCCATTCTCCAAGGGTTGCCGGTGAACACGATCGCGGTCACGTCCGGCGAGGAGGCGCTGAAGCGGCTCCTGTCGGAGGACTACGCGGCGATCCTGCTGGACGCCCAGATGCCCGGCATGGACGGGTTCGAGACGGCGCGGCACATCAAGCAGCGCGAGAAGACCCGGCACACGCCGATCATCTTCCTGACCGCGGCCGACCGGGACGCGCACCTGGCGATGCGCGGGTACTCGGTGGGCGCGGTCGACTACATCACGAAGCCGTTCGACCCGTGGATGCTGCGCACCAAGGTGAAGGTGTTCATCGACCTGTGGGCGCAGGGGCAGGCGCTGCGGCAGACCTCGGAGCGGACCAGGGACCTGCGCGAGCGCGAGGGGCACCTGACGCGCCGCCTCGACCAGGCCCGCGACGCCCTCGCCGCCTGGCAGGACGGCCGCGACGCCGACCCCGAGATCGCCCGCATCCTGGGCCTCCTGGAGCCGGGTCAGGCTTAGCGGGCACGCTGAAGAGGTTCGACCGCGGATTGGGCCCCCCGTCTCAACCCTGACATGTGGGTGAGACACCGGGGCCTCACCCGCTGGTCGAACCGAGGACTCGAACCCCAACTCCGACAAGGTTTCGCGTTCTATCCGGCGCCGGAGGTCCTCCTTTCGTGGGAAACCGGTTAGGGTTGTCCTCGTGACGCACCAGAAGCTCGACATCTCGGTACACCGCGAGGCGAACGAGACGATCGTGGTGCTGACCGGCGAAATCGACCTGCACACCGCGCCGCGGCTCTCCGCGGCCGTCGACGCCGCCCTCGTGGACGACCCCGTGCGCGTCGTCCTCGACATGCGGGGCGTGACCTTCTGCGACTCGCGCGGACTGGGCACGCTCGTCATCGTCGCGCGCGCCGCCGCCCGCGCCCGCGCGGTGCTCGTCCTCGCCAACCTCGGCGACTTCCTCAAGCGCCTCCTCGCCGTCTCCGGCATCGGCGAGCACTTCGTCATCCGCGAGCCCGCCCCCGAGGCCGAGAGCCCCGTGCTGGGCCTCAGCGACATCGAGGAGACCGGCACCGACTCGGGCCAGACCCTCGGCCGCCCCGGCCCCGCACCGCACCCCGGCGCCCAGTCCGACCCCGGCCAGGAGCCCCCGCGATGAACCTCACGACCACGGCGCAGGCGATCCTCGGCGCCGCCGCCATCCTCGCGCTCGGCGGCATCGCGCTCGCCTGGATCGGCCTGGCCCGCAAGGCCAAGGGCGTCCTCGCCTCCGGCGTCGCCCTGCTCTTCGCGGGCGGCGCCACGGTCCTCGCCTGGGCCATCGTCGAAGGCGCCGGCGCCCAGGCCTTCGCGGTCGGCCTCGCCGCCGCCGTCGTGCCCGCGCCCCTGCTCGTCGGCACGTTCCTGTGGCTCGGCCGCTACCGGCGCCGCCCCTGGCTCGTGCTCGCGTTCTGCTTCGGCTGGGGCGCGTGCGTCGCGACCGCGATCTCCCTGGTCGTCAATACCGGCGCCTCGATCCTCCTGGAACGCAACGACCTCGACCCGAATCTCGCGGCCGTCGTCTCCGCCCCCGTGATCGAGGAGATCTCCAAGCTCCTCGGCCCGCTCCTGGTCTACTGGACCGCCCGCCGCCACCTCACCGGCACCCTCGACGCCCTCGTCTACTGCGGACTCGCCGGGGCCGGGTTCGCCGTCGCCGAGAACGTCCTCTACGCCTCCGGCGCGTACCTGTACGGCGCCGAGTCCCTCGACGCCGCCGCCGGGATCGCGCAGGTCACCATCCTCGTCGCAGTGCGCGGCCTCGCCACCATGTTCGCCCACCCGCTCATGACCGGCCTCTCCGCGATCGGCCTCGGCAAGGCCGCCCGCAGGCCCGGCCGCAAGGGCCTGCAAACGGTCTGGATCATCGGGATGCTCCTGTGCGGCATGGGCCTCCACGCCCTGTGGAACGGCTCCTCCGTCCTCGGCGTGAACCTCGACATGCCCGCGCTGTGGTTCGCGCTCTACCCGGCGTTCCTGGCGCCCCTGTTCTTCACGATGGTCGGCGCAGCCCTGTGGCTGCGCGCCGCCGACGCCCGCCGCACCCAGACCTCGCTCGCCCCCATGGTGGCCGCCGGGCAGGTCTCGCCGCCCGAGCTGGCGTCCCTCGCGACGTTCTCGCGCCGCGCCGCCGCCCGCGCCTGGGCCCACCGCCACCGCGGCAAGCCCGGCGAGAGCGCCATGAAGGACTTCCAAAGGGCCGCCTCCGATCTCGCCGAGCAGTACGACCTGGCCTCCATCGGCAGGCCCTGGGACGAGCGGCGCATCGAGCACGCCGTCCACACCATGCACGCCGCCCGCGCCGTATACGCCGGGGCCGACCCGCAGACGCCCCCCGCGCTCTGGGACGGCCGCCGGTACCACGTGACCTTCCCCGACGGCCAGGTCCGCCCCGTCGAGCCGCCCCCGCAGCCGGTGATGCCGCTACCGCTGGCGCCCCTTCCTGCGTACCCTGTCCCGTATGCATGAGGGACCCATCGGGCCCACCTCCTGGGCCAGTCCCGAGGCGCACCCGCCGCGCTCGGGGCGGCCGCGCTGGAGGGAGCCCCACCAAGTCCGCGTCGGGCCCGTAGCGGCCGGCTCGGCCCTGTCCGGGCTGTGGGTGCTCCTGTGGCTCTTGGCATACGCCAGGAGCACCGGCGAGGCCCTGCCCACAGGGGCGGGCTTCGCCTGGGTGACTTTGGCCGCGAGTACGATCGGAGCGGTCGCCGCCGCGCTGCTGGCGCGCTACGGTGACCGCGGGGCAGCGGTCGGCGTAGCGGCGGTCGCAGGGACGGCCGCTGGCGTCACGGGGCTCTCATGCGAGCTGTATCTTTTGCTGACCGGCGACTGGATCCTGTGGTTACATCAACCGCGGGTCGCCACATCCTTCAGTAGGTCGTATCGAACGGCTGCCCAATCGGGCCGCAGGTTCCATTGAATGAGAAGACGGGGACGGATCGTGTCGTATTTCGCTGTGGCTGTGGGCCGCGAGGGCGACGAGTGGGAGGCCGCGGAGGTCGACCTCGACGCTGTTGCCGACGTCGAGGACGCGGCTGAGGCCATGCGTGAGGCTTTCCCTGACGCCGACTTGACGCTGCTGTTCGTCGACGCCGACGACGAGTACCTGACGGTGATGCGCCTCGACAACGGTGACGACCTGCGCACCTTCGGCTCCGACGCCGAGTACGCGTCGCAGTCGCGCCTGGGCGAGGCCCTCCTGGGAGACCTCGAACCCGAGGACACCGAGGAGATCGACACCGAGGACGAGGAGTCCATCTCGGCCCGCCCGACCGAGCTCGACGCCGAGCCCGTCGGCGAGGCGGACGTGCTGGGCGACCTGGGCGTGCCCGGTTCGACCCTGCTGGCCCTGTGCGCCAAGGAAGGCATGATGCCCTCCGACGTGGTCGCCGAGGTCGCCAAGACCATCGGCTTCGCCGAGGCCCTGGAAGACGCCACCGGCTCCTAGAGCCGCAGCCCCATGCAGTCCCGCCGCGAGGTCCACGAGCACTGGATGCGCCGCGCCCTCGAGATCGCGCGCACCGGAGGCCTCCCGGCGGACCGGCAGCCCCAAGCCGACACCCCGAACCCCGAACCCGCCGCGCCTCGCGGCGACCTCCCGGTGGGGGCGTTGGTCATCGGCCCGGACGGGCGCGAACTGGCGGCCGCCTCGAACGCCCGCGAGGCCCTGGGCGACCCGACCGCGCACGCGGAAGTGCTGGCGCTCAGGGAGGCCGCTGCGGCCCACGGCGACGGGTGGCGGCTCGAGGACTGCACCCTCGTGGTGACTCTGGAGCCGTGCACGATGTGCGCCGGGGCGGCGGTGCTCGCCCGGGTGGGTGAAATCGTGTTCGGCGCTTGGGAACCGAAGACGGGCGCGGTCGGCTCCCTCTGGGACGTCGTCCGCGATCCCCGCCTCAACCACAACCCGGACGTCTACGGCGGCATCCTGGAAGCCGAGTCGGCGGCACTGCTGCGGCGGTATTTCGGGCGCTAGCCTTCAAATCGGACACCCGGGGACCCCCCAATTTCCATGCTCCCACGGGGGTCCGACATCGCTTGGAGCGCTGGGCGTTTCCCGGCGTCAGCCTTCAAAACGGACATGCGAAGGACCCCCGATACCTAGGGTGGCACGGGGGTCCGACATCGTTCCTGACCTGGTCGGCCGCTATTCCGCAGCGACCGCCTTCTCCTGGCGCTTCTCCTGCGTCCTCGCGAGCAGCTGCGCGATGTCGATGACCTCGACATCTTCCCGGCCCGCGTCGGCGACGCCGTCGCGCAGCATCGTGGAGCAGAACGGGCAGCCGACCGCCACCGTCTTCGCGCCGGTCGCGACGGCCTCGTCGGCCCGTTCCCGGTTGACGCGCTTGCCGAGCGGCTCTTCGAGCCACATCCGCGCACCGCCGGCGCCGCAGCAGAACGAGCGCTCCTCGGTGCGCGGCATCTCGGTGACCTCTGCGAACGAACCGAGCAGTTCCCTTGGCGGCGTGAAGATCCGGTTGTGCCGTCCCAGGTAGCACGGGTCGTGGTAGGTCAGCTTGCCCTCGTGCTCCTCGACCGGCGTGATCTTCCCGGCGTTCACGAGGTCGTTCAAGAGCTCCGTGTGGTGCACGACCTCGTAGTTGCCGCCGAGTTCCTTGTACTCGTTGCCGACGGTGTTGAGGCAGTGCGGGCAGGTCGCGACGATCTTCACGGCGCCGACCTCGTTGAGCGTCTCGACGTTCTGCTCGGCGAGCATCTGGAACATGAACTCGTGCCCGATGCGCCGCGCCGAGTCGCCCGTGCACGTCTCGGCCTCGCCGAGGACCGCGAACTTCACGCCCGCGTCGTGCAGGAGCGTCGCGACCGCGCGGGAGGTCTTCTGCGCCTTGGGGTCGTAGGCGCCCGCGCAGCCGACCCAGTACAGGTACTCGAAGTCCCCGCCCGCTTCGGCGATCGGCACCTCGAAGTCGAGCGGTTCGGCCCACTTGAGGCGGTGGGCGGGGTTCTCGCCCCACGGGTTGCCCTTGTTCTCGAGGTTGCGGAGCATGGTCTGCGCCTCGTCGGGGAAGTCCGACTCGATCATGACCATGTTGCGGCGCAGGTCGAGGATGTGGTCGACGTGCTCGATGTCGACGGGGCACTGCTCGACGCAGGCGCCGCAGGTGGTGCACGACCACAGGACGTCGGGGTCGATCACGTTGCCGATGATGTTGATCTTCTGGTGCGGGTCCTCGCCGCCGCGCTCGGCCGCGATCGCCGCCGCCTTGAGGTACGGGGCCTGCTCGTACAGGTGGTCGCGCAGGTCCGTGATGAGCTTCTTGGGCGACAGGGGCTTGCCGGTGTTCCATGCGGGGCACTGGGACTGGCAGCGCCCGCACTCGGTGCACGTGGAGAAGTCGAGGAGGCCCTTCCACGAGAAGTCGGCGATCGTGGCGACGCCGAACGGCTGCGTCTCGGGGTCGGCGGTCTCGAAGTCGGCGGGTTCGCCGTCGATGAGCATGGGCTTGGCGGCGCCGAGGCTGGCCGCGCCGTCGGCGCTGCGCTTGAAGTAGATGTTGAAGAACGCGGTGACGCGGTGCCAGCCGATGCCCATGGACGGGATGAGCGCGAGCATGAGGAAGAACGTCCAGGAGACGAGGATGTCGAGCCCGGCGACGAGGGTGACGGCGGTGTGGAGGGACTCTGGGGAGGCGCCGCCCCACAGGTCCGCGATGAGCACCGAGACCGGCGAGGTCCATTCGTGGTCGATCTCGCCGAGCGCGACCTTGAACGAGCGGATCGCCATGTGCGACACGACGATCGTGAAGATCGTCGCTTCGATGTAGAAGGCCATCCACTGCCGGGAGCCCTCGAACCGCGACGACGACCGACGCTGCCCGTCCTCAGACGCGGTGCCCTGCGGCTCCACCCGGTGCGTGCGGGGCTGCCTGGCGAGGCGGATCGCGAACAGGGTGACGATGGCGAGGCCGGTGAGCACGGTCAGGATCTCCGAGCCGAGCAGCCACAGGCTCCAGTGCCCCACGATCGGCAGGCTCAGCTCGGGGTTGATCACCTCGAAGTAGGACTGCAGCAGGGCCGGGAACAGCAGGAAGAACCCGAAGAACACCGCCCAGTGGGCCAGGCCGACCCAGGTCCACTTGAGCATCTTGGTGTGCCCCAGCGTCTCCCGCAGCATGGTCTTGATGCGCGCGTCGCGTTCGCCCTTCCGGGTCTTGTCGGCCGAGCCGAGCCTGATGAGCTCGAGCATCCCGAGCCCGGCGCGGACGAACAGCCCGATGGCGACCGCGGTGTACGCGAACGCGACCGTGGCCGTGACGATTTGGACGACTCCCATGGCGACCTCTCGACGTGCTGTCTTCACGACAGTGCGGTGTTCCCGATCACGATACATGTTACTGATCAGTAGCCACCCGGTCCAGGCGGCCCCGCCGTAGCAGTCCTGCCGGACCCGCACGTGAGGTGGCGCTCAGGTGGATTCGGTTGCAACCGGTCTCCATCAATGCGCGTGTAGTCAGCACCGGACCCTCCCGGTCCCCATAACCCCCAGCTCAACGGCTAACTGAACAAGGAGCCCCATGTCCCCTGATTCCCCCAGGGCCCGCCGGGCAGGCCTCCGCCTGCTCGCCGCGACAGCGGCGGGAGCCACCGCGGCAGCCGCCTTCGCGGCCCCAGGTGCGGCGGCAGATATCCCCGGCATCTACGGCGACCCGGTCGCCGCGGTCTCGCTCTCGCCAGACCTCGACAACACCGAGATGGCCCCGAGCTCGATGACCGTGGACTACACCTACGCCGTCACCGGCGACACCACGACCCACACGGTCGTCACCGAGCTCGCCTTCGACGACCCCTACGGCGTCCTCGACATCACCACCGCCGACCCGGCCTGCGACGTCTCCACCCCCTCGAAGATCGTCTGCTCCGCCGACGCCGGGGAGCACACCGAGTTCCTCTTCGAGGTCGTCCCCGCCGCCAGTGCAGAGGACGAGGTCTTCGACTACACGTTCAAGGCCACGGTCGACGGCTACGACGTCCCGGGCAGCACCGGCGGCTTCGGCGTCGCTGCCGACTACGACGTCCACAACCCCTATGCCCACGGCGACTTCGTGCAGACCAACGTCGTCGAGGACGACAACATCCTGGTGAAGCCGGTCTTCTATCAGGCCTTCGACCTGGCCCCCACCACCGAGGCCGTCGTCGTCCGCTTCGCCGACCCGGTCTCCGGCGCCGAGCTCGACACCACCGGGCTCGCATCCGTGAGGGACCTATACGACAACTGCAGGGCCACGATCGACGCCGCCGGCGCCACCGGACTCGAGTGCGTCATCACCGACTTCTCCGATGCCAAGGGCCAGTTCCTGACCCTCAGCGCGGGGGTCGCCTACAAGATCGCTTCGGACGTAGTCGGACCGCTCGACGTGTGCGGCTGCCAGTACAGCGTCGAGACGATCAACGCCGCCACGCTCGCCGAGGAGTACGACAACCTCTCCTGGGCCACCGGCAACGGCACCTCGGTCGGCCTCGCCACCGCGCCCGAAGGCTGGACCGGCGCGGAGGAGTCCAAGGCCTACTACTGGGGCGGCGTCACCCTCACCACCGCGGCGAACGACTACGACCTGGCCGTCGAGGAGATCTTCCTCGAAGGCGGCCTGAACGCCACGACGACGGTCACCACCACGGTCACCAACGGCGGCCCGGCCGCGGCCGACGACCTCTACCCGGCCGACGGCTCCTACCTGGTCCGCGCGCAGCTGCCCCAGGGCACCGAGCTCGTGCGCGTCGACAGCGACGGCAACGGGACCTGGGACTGCTACGGCGCCGACTCGCTCGACGCCGTCTACGCGCAGACGACCGGCACCGCTCTCGAATGGTTCGACTTCGCCTGTGCCATCGACGGGTTCGAGCCCGGCGAGTCCGCGGACCTCACCCTCACCGTGAAGCTCACCGATACCACTTCGTACCAAGGCGCGATCGAGATCGGCGCGGTCTACGGCGAGGGCGAGTACGAAGGCGACTTCGCCAGCGACTTCCGGCTCATCTACAACGAGGCCGTCGAGTACCGGTACGACTACAACCGGGACGGCTACGAGGACCTCCTCGTGATCCGCAAGTCCGACGGCGCACTGCGCTTCTACGCGGGGCACAGCGGCGGGGCCTACAACGCCGCCGTCACCGTCGGCACCGGCTGGGGCCACATGGACATCGTCATGGGCGGCGACCTCACCGGCGACGACGTGCCCGACTTCGTCGCCCGCGACAACAAGACCGGCATCCTCTACACCTACCCGGGCAACGGCGAGGGCGGCCACGGCGCCCGTATCTCGAACGGTCTCGGCTGGGGCAAGCTCGGACAGATCTCCGTCGGCCAGTACGACGGCGACGGCAGCCCCGATATCGTCGCGACCTCGTTCACCGACGGGAACATGTACCTCTACGAGGGGCTCGGCAACGGCAAGTTCGGCGCCCGAGTGCTCTTCGGCACCGAGTGGGACGGATACGACGTCATCACCTCGGTCGGCGACCTCGACGCTGACGGCATGGACGAGTTCCTGACGCGCTGGAACACCACGGGGATGCACTACATCCTCACGTCCCAGGGCGAGGTCCACGAGTTCAAGCAGGACCTGGAGGAGTACCCCTACAGCACCGACCGCCGCTTCGAGCAGGTCGTCGGTGTCGGCGACTTGAAGCGCGACGGCAAGAACGACATCGCCGCCGTCGACGTCAGGAACGGGCAGCTGGTGGCGCGCACCTTCGACCCGGCGCAGGGCCCCACGGTCGACACCAGGGTCCTCGGCAGCAGCGGCTGGAACACCGTCCGCCTGCCCGTGGTCATGCTTGACCGGACCTACGACTATGACGGCGACGGCTTCAGCGACTTCATCGCCCAGCGCAAGTCCGACGGCGACGTCCGCCTCTACTACGGCACCGGCAAGGGCCACGCCACGCCCTGGAACTTCTGCGAGGACTGCGACGGCATCACCGCGATGGCCGCGGGCGGCGACTACACCTCTGACGGCCGAATCGACCTGGTGTACCGCAGTTACGACGGCGGGCTGTACGTGATCCACGGGATCGACGACGGCGTCCACTACGGCTTCGACGGCGAAGACGTCTACGTCGGCTCCGGCTGGAACGGCATGAGCGACATCAGCGGCGGGCACGACTACACCAGCGACGGCAGGGACGACCTCGTCGCCCGCCACACCTCGACCGGTGTCCTGTACGTGTACCCGGGCAAGGGCGACGGGACCTTCGGCGCTCGCATCAAGGTCGGCACCGGCTGGAGCGGCATGCGCGAGACCAACGCGGTCGGCGACCTCGACCACGACGGCCACGCCGACCTGCTCTCGATCGCGAAGTCCGACAGCTGCCTGTACCTCTACAAGGGCAACGGCAACGGCACCTTCAAGTCCCGCGTGCAGGTCAGCTGCGGCTGGAAGTCCTACGAGGCCATCACCGGCGTCGGCGACTTCAACCGCGACGGCCACGCGGACTTCCTCTCCCGCCGGGTCACCGACGGCATCCTGTTCCTCTACCCGGGCAACGGGGCGGGCGGCCACGGCTCGCGCGTCCAGATCGGGACCGGCTGGAACGCGATGAACATCGCCTAACGGCGCGGTTCTGCAACAGCAGTGAATGAGGGGAGCCCCGCCGGTACGGGGCTCCCCTTCTCCTTTTCGGACCGAGGATGCAACCGGTTCCACATGAGGCGCGTGTAACCGGAGCCGGTACCCGGCCTAACAACTCAAACCCCCTAACACCCCCCAGGACTTCTGCATGAACGACGCTCCCCGCGAGAAGCCCCGCCGCCGCGGTCCCGCCCGACTCGCTGCCGTCACCGCGGCCGCGCTCGGTGCGACCCTGCTGGCATATCCAGGCGCCGCAACCGCCCAGACCGGCGTCGACTGCGACGCACTCGGCGACAACCCCATGGAAAGCGGGCTCTCCGACACGCTGGACGCCGCGGTCGAATGCGGCGTCGAAGTGCGGCTCGCTTCGCGCGCCTGGCCCTACGCCACCGTGTATGTGACACCGCAGGGCCAGCTCCACCTGGTCGCGACTGCCGATGCGGTGCAGGAGTACCAGGACTACGGGGTCCCGGACCCGACACTCGTCGATTACGAGGGGTATCCCGCCCAGGCGAACTCTCCTTGGGGCTTTCACCCCGCTGGCGACCCGCTGGAGCCGCTCATCTGGGGCGTCAATGCCGGTCTCCACTTCACCGGCGACAACCCGGCGCCGACCTATGAAGGCACTGTCGCCCAATACGACGGGATCGCACCCGGGCTCGACTTCAGCGTCGACGCCGGGGTCGCTACCTCGAGCCTCCTCTTCACCGCCGCTGATGCGACTGCCTGGGAGTCGCTCGCGACCGGACTGACGGTCGTGACCGACAACGGGGCCAGGGGCGAGATCGTCGACGGGGCACTGCGATTCGACGACGGGGAGGACACCCTCCACGCCTCCGAGTGGACCACCCCGTTCATCGCGCGCGACGCGGCAGGCCAGGTGACGCCGCTGACGATGTCCAGCGCCGGGGGCAGCGCACTGACGCTGAGCCTTCCCGACGGTGCCCTCGAAACGGCGGCGTTCCCGATGGAGGTCTCCGCGCAGTGGGCACTTCGCCAGTACGGGATTAGTGAATGGGGGGCGGTCACCTCGGCCGAACCGGACCTCGCGGCGTACCGCGGCGAAGCCGGGCTCGACAAGCCGTACTTCGAAGCCGCAGGCGAGCAGGGCGACGCGCTGGTCGGCGCCTTCTGCGACGGACTGGCGGCACCCGACTGCGCCGTCCAGAGCGAGTCGGAGGCGTTCTGGAAGTTCCAGTGGCCGGAACTCCAGACCTACGGGGTCAGGCCGTCCTCGGAGTTCACGTTCGATTACCCGGTCACGTCGGCCTCCTTCCAGGTCGACGCGGCCGATGGAACCGGCTGCGTAGCACCGGAACTGCAGCTTACGGGCGAATACACTCCGGCATCGACCTGGAACCAGCGCCCCGCCGTCATCGCCCCAGCCGCGACCGGGTCCTGCACCGACGGCACCGCGTCCTACGACGTCACCGAGACGATGCGGGACGTCTGGTACGAGCAGCGCGACCCGCAGGCAGTCACCTTCGGCATGACCGAGAGCGACACGACCGCCCGGTTCGACGGCGGCACCGCCAGGCTCGACGTCTACATGGACATCGTCGGATACAGCTACACGCGGCCGTCGTCGGAGCTGTGCGAGCACTGGACCTACGGCACGGTCCCGACGTTCGCCGACGCGACGCCCACTTACGGCGGCTTCCTGTTCGACACGTGGCGACCCGAGGTACTCGACCACGGCATCACCTGGACCGCGGCCTTCCTCGAAGGCGCCTTCACCGAGGACTTGCCGCAGGGGGACCTCGTCACGCAGACCGCGCCCCGCCCGGTCGCCCTCGGATCCAGCCCCGTGTACAGCCTGAGCGAGCCGCTCCCGGACGACTTCTACGACTTGAGCTACCAGTTCACTTCCGCGAACGGGGCGTTCGAACTGCAGCGTTCGTGGTGCAGCCTGGCGGTCGACACCTCCAAGCCCGAATTCCGCGACGTCGCGGTCGAAAGCGGCCCGCTCGAAGTCGGCGATCTCGCCACCATGACGTTCACCATCGCGGACGGCGACTTCCCCGCCCCCCTCAGCAACCTCGTCCTCGAATGCCTGGGCGGCGCCGTCTGCGGCGACGGCGGGCCCGTCTCCCTGCACTCCACCGAGGTCACCTACGACCTGCGGTTGACGAAGCGCACCGAGCAGGTGGTGTTCATGCTCACCGACGCCGCCGGAAACACCGCCGCCACCGCGACCGTCACGATCCAGGCGACGGCCGCCCGCAGCGACTTCGACAGCGACGGCCGCAACGACATCGTGGCGGTCTACACGCGCGACGACATGCTGACGCTCAACATGGGCCAGAGCGACGGGACCTTCCTCTTCGAGACCGGGTGGAGTCCGGGCTGGGGCCGCCTGGACCTCGCGCTGGGCGGCGACCTCAACGGAGACGGCAAGGCCGACCTGCTCGCCCGCGACCCCAGGACCGGAACGCTCTACACCTACCCCGGCGACGGCAAGGGCGGCCTGCTCCCACGCATCACCGTCGGCACCGGATGGAACGGCATCGGCGCGTTCACCTCCGCGGGCGACTTCAACGGCGACCGCAAGACCGACCTCTACGCCATCAGCAAAGCGGACGGGAATCTGTACCTCTACCCCGGGCTGGGCAACGGGAAGTTCGGCGCCCGCGTCGCAGTCGGCTCCGGCTGGGGTTCCATCGACGCCCTCGTCGCCGTCGGCGATCTCGACGACGACGGGAACGCCGACCTCCTCGCCCACGATTCGCGCACCGGCCAGTACAACCTGTACAAGGGCGACGGCACCGGCACGCCCGGCGGCCGCATCACGGTCCCGGCGTCGCTGGACGGCTCCGGTTCCGACCGGTACAGCCAGATCATGGCCGTCGGCCACGTGGACGGCGACGGCAAGGACGACTTCGTCGCCCTGAACGCGCGCACCGGGGTCCTGGAGCTGCACTCCCTCGACGGCGACGGCATACCGGTGCACCGAGGGCTCCCCGTCGAGAACCGCTGGGACGGAACCTGGGGCGGCTACCGCCTCGCGGCCGTCAACGAGCAGCGCACCTACGACTACAACGGCGACGGCGCCACCGACGTCGTCGCGCGCAACTCCGACGGCGCGACCTACCTGTACCCGGGGACGGGCACCGGCACCTACGGGACCCGCGCCTCGTGGGGCACGGCATTGAAGGACATGACCCTCATCGCGACGGCGGGGGACATGACCAACGACGGCTTCGACGACGTCCTCGCCCGCACCTCGGACGGCACGCTGTACCTCTACCCGGGCACCGGATCCGGCGGGCTGAACACCGCGGCCCGCGTCAGCATCGGCGCCGGCTGGAACGCGATGAGCTCGATCACCGGCGGCCACGACTACAACTCCGACGGGAAGGCCGACGTCATCGCTGTCGCCTCCAATGGCACCCTCTGGCTCTATCCCGGTCTGGGCGACGGCAAAGTCGGCGCGCGCAAGTCGATCGGCACGGGCTGGACCTCGATGAAGGAGGTCACCGCCACCGGCGACCTCGACCACGACGGCCACGCTGACATGGTCGCGGTCAGGAACGCCGACGGCTGCCTGTACTTCTACGGCGGCTACGGCGACGGCACGTTCAAACCGCTCGTGAAGATCGGATGCGGGTGGGGCGCCATGGACGCCATCACCGGAGTCGGCGACTTCAACCGCGACGGCCACGTCGACTGGATGGCCCGCCGCAAGTCCGACGGCGCGCTCTTCCTCTACCCGGGTAGCGGGACCGGGAACCACAGCGCTGCCAAGCTGGTCGGCACCGGCTGGAACGCCATGACCATCGCCTGACAAACGCCTGCGAGCCGAGGCCGCGACCGGATTCCGGTCGCGGCCTCGGCCGTCCTCCAGGAACGCTGACTTACTCCCGAAGTCTCAGTGGTGGTGCCCCTATTCGCTCAGGCGCGGTGCAACCGGTTACTGACGGTGCGCGTGTAGCTCAAGCCGGTCCCCGCCGGCGACCCCTCCCCGTCCCCAACTCCATAAGGAGCGCAATGCCCCCCGAAGCCACACCGCCGCGGCGGCTCGGCGCCAGGTTGGCCGCCGCCGCGACGATCGGCCTGCTGGCCGCCGGTGCCGTGGCGGCCCCTGCGTCGGCCGAGATCATCGGAATCGCGGACTCGTACACCAACCCCGTCATGCCGTACTCGGTCACCCGGGGCGAGGCGCCCGCCGAGGCGACCGTCGAGATCGGGTACACCCCGAGCGCCGGGTACGAGCACTTCGACCACATGGTCTCGATGGACCTCGCATTCGAGACGAACGCGTTCGATATCGTGCCCGGCGACGGCTGCGAGGTCTTCGCCGGTTCACACGTCACCTGCAACGAGCCCTCTTTCACGGACTACTGGCGGTTCGACGTGGATCTCTCCGCGTCCGCGGAGGACTCCGACTCGGCGGGCACCGTCGGCTACACGCTGTCCGTCGCCATCGACGGCGAGGAGATCGCCCGCGAGACCGGCGCCGTCTACCTCCTCGACGATGGCTACACCAACGATCCGTTCCTGCACGGCGGGCTTGAATTCACCGACATCGCCCCTGGCAGTACCGTCGCGGTCAATCCGACGTTCTACCAGCAGGAGAACCTCGTCCCTGGTACCGCTGCGCTCGTCGCGACCTTCACCGACTCGTTCTCCCGGATCGGCCTTCACCAGGAGGGCGCGAAGGCGACTGCGGCATACGACAACTGCGTCGCGGCGCCCGAAGACTCCATTCAGGGCGGCGTCACGTGCGTTATCACCGACTTCACCGACCGGCCCGCGACCGCGCTGACCTTCACCGACCCGATCAGCCTCGCGATCGGCGCCGACACGCTCGGACCGTTCCAGATCTGCGAGTGCGTCTACTACGTCGACCCGGTCAGCGCCGCCACCCTCGAATCCGAGTTCGGCGACCTGACATGGGACCCGACCTCCACCAACCTCCTCGGCGTGACCACCGCCGACTCGTGGACCGAGCCCGCTGACCCTGAACTGAGCCGCTACGGAGCGGACATCAACGTCACCACCTCGGCGAACCCCGCCGACCTCACCGTCACCGGCACCGCGCTGGAAGGCTTCACCGGGACGAAGGACTCGGCCACGGTCACCGTCGCGAACAACGGCCCGGCCACGGTCTACAACCGCGCTGACGACTACGGCAGCATCTCGATCCGGGCCGAGCTGCCCTCGGGCACCACGGTCGCCTCCGTCCCGGCCTCGGGCTCCGGCTGGTCCTGCCTGAACAAGGCCTCCCTTGCGATGGAGTACTCCCGGACCACCACCACCCTGAGCCGGTACGACCTCTACTGCTTCCTCATGACGCCCCTCGCCGCCGGCGAGTCGGTCGACTTCGCGTTCACCGCGAACCTCGTCGACGATCTCGGCGGCCTCGGCAAGATCGAGATCGCGACCCTCACCACCGGACCGAACGGCGAATCCCTCGAATCGACGCTCGACAACAACGTCGGCACCGTCGAGAACCGGGCAGAGGAGAATCCGAACCCGGCGATCAAGGCCCGCAACGACTTCAACGGCGACGGACGCGAAGACCTCATGGCGGTCCGCGCCTCCGACGGCACCTTGGTCTTCTACCAGGGCAAAGGCGACGGGACCTTCGCCGCGGGCGTCGCCAAGGGCACCGGCTGGGGCCGCATGGACGTCGTCATGGCGGGCGACCTGACTGGTGACGGCAAGACCGACCTCCTCGCCCGCGACACCAAGACCGGGACGCTGTACACCTACCCGGGCACCGGCTCGGGCGGGCTCGGCACCCGCATCACCGTCGGCACCGGCTGGAACGCCATGGGCCCGTTCACTTCCGGCACGGACTACAACGCCGACGGCAGAGCCGACCTCTATGCCGTGGGCAATGCCGACGGCAAGCTCTACTTCTATCCGGGACAGGGGAACGGCACGTTCGGGGCCCGTACGGCGATCGGCACCGGCTGGGCCGGCATCGACGCCCTCGCGTCGGTCGGCGACCTGAACGCCGACGGCAAGGCCGACCTCCTCGCCCACGACTCCCGCACCGGCCAGTACCACCTGTACCCGGGTGACGGCACCGGAAAGCTCGGCGGCCGCGTCGCCGTCGCAGCCTCGCTCGACGGCACCGGCGCCGACCGCTTCAGCCAGATCGCCGCAGCGGGCGACCTCGACGGCGACCGCAGGGAAGACCTCGTCGCCGTCGACTCCCGTACCGGCGAGCTCGAACTGCACTCGCTCAACGGGAACGGCACCCCCGTCCGCGAAGGCAGGGTCGTCGCGACCGGCTGGGGCGGCAACCGCCTTGCGGCCGTCAACGAGGAGCGGACCTACGACTACGACGGGAACGGCACCTCGGACTGGATCGCCCGCCGCGCCTCGGATGGGACGCTCCGGTTCTACCCGGGCAACGGCTCCTCCGGGCACGGCACCAGCACGCAGATGGGCACCGGCTGGGCCGGCATGGGCGTCATCGCCACCGCCGGCGACATGAACGGCGACGGCTTCGCAGACCTCCTGGCGCGCAAGGACTCCACCGGGGAGCTGTTCCTCTACCCGGGCGATGGCAAGGGCGGTTACGTCCTCTCGGCGCGGGTCCTCATCGGCCCCGGCTGGAACGCCATGAGCACGATCGTCGGCGGACACGACCACAACTCCGACGGCAAGGCCGACGTCATCGCGGTCCACGCCTCGACCGGGAGCCTCTACCTGTACCCGGGCAAGGGCGACGGCACCCTCGGGGCCCGCATCACCATTGGTTCGAGCGGCTGGAACGCGATGCGTGAAGTGACGACGGTCGGGGACCTCGACCACGACGGCCACGCTGACCTCCTGGCCATCGGCAAGTCGGACGGCTGCCTGTACCTGTACGGCGGCACCGGAACCGGTGCGCTCAAGAGCCGCGTCAAGGTCGGCTGCGGCTGGGGCGCCATGGACGCCGTCACGGGCGTCGGCGACTTCAACCGCGACGGTCACGTCGACTGGATGGCCCGCCGCAAGTCCGACGGCACCCTGTTCCTATACCCGGGCAACGGGGCCGGGAACCACACGTCGAGCAAGTCGATCGGCACCGGTTGGAACGCGATGAACGCAATCGCCTGACGCACGCCGAACACCGAGGGGCCCGTCTCAACAGAGACGGGCCCCTCGGCCGTATGGTCCCCGATCGATCGGCAAGGTTTCCTTGCGGTGCCTGCGCAACCGATCGCACACGGTAAGCGTTTTACTCACGGCGCTGCTGTGCCCATAGCCCGAACCCCTTGAAACCCAGGACATCTGAATGAACCGAAGCCCCCGCATGGGAGTCCCCCTCAAACGGATCGCCGCCGCGACCGCGGTCGCCGTTTGCGCCGCGCTCCTCGCCGCACCCGGCGCCGCCACCGCCCAGGACTCCGCAACGGACGTCGACTGCGCCTCATTGGGCGGCAATCCGATCGCCGCCGGGCTCGAGGCCGCGCTGGAAGCCGCCATGACCTGTGGCGTCGAAGTGCGCATCGAGAACCGCAGCACCCCCTACACCACTCTCGCCGCCACTCCGGACGGTCGTCTCCACTACATCGGGACCGCGTCGCCGAGCCAGGACAACGGCAGCTCGGGCGCCGCCGACCCCGCACTCGTCGAATCAGGGGGCACCCTCGTCCAGGGGAACACGGCGTGGCCGTTCACGGTGAGCTACACCGACACCGCCGAGCCGCTCGTCCAGGCCGCGCGGACCTCGATCGACTGGGCCGGCGAGAAGCCGGTGCCGACCCACTCCGGCAACGAAGCCGTCTACGACGACCTGGCCCCGGGCCTCGACCTCGCCGTCGAAACCGAAATCGCGACCGCCGACCTGACGTTCACGATCGACGGCCCCGACGCCTGGACAGCACTGTCGACCGGCCTGACCTTTCAAGCCGATACGGCTGTTACAAAGGGCCGCAACATGATCGGCATAGGCTCCAATTCCACCGGCAGTGCGGAGCGGTCAGGTGCCTTCACCGTGCGGGACGCCGCCGGAGCGCTGACACTCGCCTCGCCGACGATCACTGGCGGCGCACTCACCCTGACCCTCCCGGCCGAGACGCTCGCGGCCGCCGAGTTCCCCCTGACGCTGACGACTGCCTGGCATTACCTCGACCGCAACGTGACCAACCAGGCGTCGATCACCTCCGCCTCCCCGAACCTCTCCATCGTCCGGGGCGACGGCGGCCTCGACCAGCCTTACTTCGAGGCGGCCGGCGAGACCGGGACCGCTCTGGCAGGCGCGTACTGCGACCGCCTCGTCGATCCCGAATGCGAGACGGAGCACCAAGCCGTCTCATACTGGGCGTTCTGGAATCCGGGAGTAACCGGGCTCACGCCGAGCGACGCTCCCTGGCTGACCTATCCGATTGAATCAGCGGTCCTCCAGATCGACGCCGCGGAAGGGACCTCTTGCGTCCCCGCCGCCGCCTACTACGGCCAGTACGGCCTGTTGCCCGATTCGAGCTGGAACCTTCCGGTGAACTACGGCTCCAGCCCCATCGCGGGCACGTGCACCGGGGACACGGCCGCATACGACGTCACGTCCGCGCTCAAGAGCGGCTGGAAGTCGAACGTGCCCTTCAGCATCCCCGGCGGTACGGAGACCGTGCGCTTCGACGGCGACTCCGCGCGGCTCGACGCCTACTTCGACATCGCCAACTACCGCCTTACCCGGGACTGCCCATCGGAGTACCGGACGCCGCTCGACGAGCCGGTGCTCAGGTACGGTCAGTTCTCCGCCGATGTGTGGCGCGGCGACCTCATCGACCCGGGCCTCACCTGGACCACCAATGTCCGACGCGGCGAGGCGGGAGCCGTCCTCGCGTCGACGAACCCCGCTCCGGTCGTCGACGGCGGCACCACGGCGCTGACGCTTAGCGGCGTCGCCGACGGGTACTACCAGGAGTATCTGCGAATCCTCAGGGCCGATGGCACGCAAGCCCAATACTTTGAATGTTCGACCCTGATCGACACCGTCGCCCCCACGGTCGACGTCACGATCCCCGACGGACCCCATTACGTCGGCGACAAAGTCGACATCGGCGTCACCGTCGACGACGGCGACTGGATTGATGCGACCGTCACCTGCGCCAACTACCCGGGCTGCTCCCCGCGGACCGAATATCTCTACGAACAACGCGAGACGAGCTTCAACATCCCGTTGAACTCGACCTCCAACACGGCGGAGATCACCGTCGAGGACAGGGCCGGGCACGCAGCCGTCCAGCAGATCGACATTCCCGCCACCCACTCCCGCAACGACTTCGACGGCGACCGGAACCAGGACCTGCTCACGATCCGCCGCACCGACGGCGCCCTGGTGTTCTACGGGGGCAAGGGCGACGGCACGTTCAAACGGGGGGTCACCATCGATACCGGATGGGGCGGCAGGGACATCGCCATGGCCGGCGACCTCACCTCGGACGGCGATGCCGACCTCCTGGTCCGCGACACGAAGACCGGGACGATGTACACCTACCCCGGCTTCGGGTACACCGGCCTCGAGTACGCGGTCTTCGGCACGCCGATCAAGGTCGGCGACGGTTGGAACGCCATACGCCTCTTCACGTCCGCCGGGGACTTCAACCGTGACGGCAAGCTCGACATGGCCGCGGTCAAGCAGGACACGCTCTACTTCTACCCTGGTGACGGCAAGGGCAAGTTCGGCTCCCGCACCGCCTCCGGCACCGGATGGGCCGACATCAGCTCGCTCAGTTCCATCGGCGACCACAACAAGGACGGATGCGACGACCTCCTGGCGACAGAGGCCCGCGGTTTCGGCTACATGCTCTACGCTGGCGAGTGCGACGGCACCTTCGGCAACTACCGTTCGATCACCTCGAACCTGTACTCGGGGGGAGACGACACGATCTACGGCCAGGTCGCCGGGGCAGGCGACCTGAACAGCGACGGGTACGTCGACCTTCTCGCGATCAACCAGGCGACAGGCATCCTGACCCTGCGCACGTTCGACTACCAGGCACTCGGCCTCGATGAGTACCAGACCGTGGGTTCCGGCTGGCAGAACATGCAGCTCCCCGCCGTCGTAGACGCCAACGCCTACGACCACGATGCGAACGGCACCTCCGACATCATCGCCCGCAACGCGGCGTCCGGCTACTACTACCTGTACAAGGGCGACGGAGCAGGCCACCTGTCGACCCGCACGCTCTTCGACAGCGACTCCTTCATGGTCGGCATGAACCTCGTCGAATCCGCCGGCGACTTCGACGGCGACGGCGCCGCCGACCTGTTCGCCCGCAACGCCTCCGGGGTTCTCTACCTCGTGCCCGGCTACGGCAGCCTCCGCCCCGACAACGACTGGTCGCTGGTCCGGATCGGCTCCGGCTGGAACGCCATGAGCGCGATCCTCGGCGGCCAGGACTACAACGGCGACGGCAAGCCCGACATCATCGCCCGCGAGAAGTCCACCGGCTACCTGTGGTTCTACCCGGGCACCGGAGAGGGCGGCCACGGCACCCGCGTCAAGATCGGCACGGGCTGGAACGGGATGCGGGAGATCACGACCGTGGGCGACCTCAACCACGACGGGCTCGCCGACATGGTCGCGATCAGGAACGCCGACAGCTGCCTCTACTTCTACGGCGGCAAAGGCAACGGCACGTTCGAACCCCTGGTGAAGATCGGCTGCGGCTGGAAGGACTACGACCAGCTCACCGCCGTGGGCGACTTCAACGGCGACGGTCGGACCGACTGGGTCGCCCGCCGCAAGACCGACGGCATCCTGTTCCTCTACCCGGGCAACGGCGCCGCCAGCCACGGCACGCGCGCCCAGCTCGGCACGGGCTGGAACTCGATCGCCTACCTCGCGTAGCGGCCTACCGCACAGGCCCGCCCGACGTTTCGCGTCGGGCGGGCCTGTGCGGTAGATGTCTCGTGAACGTTGCTCAATTGCGGCCGAATCCGCTGTGGACTAGTCGCGCTGAACTGCCTATACTCCATAACGCGACGAATCTTTCACAGAACGTGCGCCGTTTATGCCCCAATATGCCCTATCGCCCGATCCCCGTTAACACCCACAGGACACCTGAATGAACCGCAACCCCGCCCGGGGCCGCCTCCTCAAGCGGATCGCCGCCGCCACCACCGTGGTCTTCGGCGCCGCACTCATCGCGTACCCCGGCGCGGCCGGAGCGCAGGACGCCCCGGCGACCGGCACCGACTGCGCCGCCCTCGACGCGGACCCGATCGCAGGCGGGCTCGAAGCCGCCCTCGAAACCGCGGTCGCCTGCGGCGTCGAGGTCCGCATCGAGAGCCGCGCCACCCCATTCGCAACGGTGTACGCCACCCCCGAAGGGCAGCTTCACTACGTCGGGACCGCCGACCCCTCGCAGGCCAACGGCTCGCAAGGTCCCGTAGACGCGAACCTCGTCCCGTCAGGCGGCACCCTCGCCCCTGCCAACACCTCTTGGCCTATCGCCCTGAGCGGCAGCGACACCGCAGCGCCGCTCCTGCGGACCGAAGCCGCATTCGTGGACTGGAGCGGCGCCCAACCGGTTCCGGCCCACACCGGAGGCACCGCTGAGTACAGTGAGCTCGCGCCCGGTCTTGGCCTCACCGCCGAGTCCACCGCCACGGCCGTCGATCTCACGTTCACCATCGCAGACGCCGCGGCTTGGGACGCCTTCGACACAGGGCTGACGGTGACCCGCCGAGGAGCGACAAAACCGCAGATCGGGCAGGACACGATCCTCGCCTACGAGACCGACGATGACGGAAAACTGACCGGCTACGACCGCTCCTCGCCGTTCATGGTTCGCGACGCCACCGGCACCGACTTCCGAGCGGCCCTCGCGCTCGGCGAAGACGGCGCACTGACGGTGAGTCTTCCCGAAGGCGCGCTCGTCGCCGCCGCGTACCCGCTTACCCTCACGACCGCCTTCACCGATCTCGGGCCGGGCACGGTGAACTGGGGATCGGTCACCTCCGCCTACCCTGATCTCTCGCTCTACCGCGGCGAAGCCGGACTCGACCAGCCGTACTTCACGGCCGCTGGCCAGTCGGCCACCGCTGTGGCAGGCGACTACTGCGACACCCTCGCCGATCCTTCCTGCACGGGCACTGCCCAGGCAGCCTCCTACTGGTCGCTCTGGTCGCCGCTGCTCAGACAACTCACCCCGACTGACGCTTCCTGGCTCGCCTACACCGCGGAATCGGCGACTTTCCGCGTCAACGCGGCCGCCGGCGCCACATGCGTCGCGCCGGACCTGTACCGCGGATCGTCGACGTACAACCCGGGGCACTCCTGGAACAACCAGGTGCCCGTGAGCTCCGACGCGATTGCAGGGACCTGCCAGGACGGGACCGCCGTGTACGACGTGTCAGGCGCCGCCACGACATGGGACCAGTTCCTGACGCTCGCGATGCCCGACAGCGCCGAGACCGCCCGCTTCGACGGCGGTTCCGCCCGCCTCGATGCGTACTTCACTGTCACCAATGTTCGGTTGCCCGCGCACCACTGCAACACCAGCGCGACCGCCCCTGCTTTCACCCGCACCGCGAGCCTCTCCTACGGCGGCTTCACCGCTGGAGTCTGGCGCCCCGACCTGTTCAGCCACACCATCACTTGGGCGACCACGATCTTCAACCGCGACACGGGCGAGACCGTGGCCGCGACCGGTCCGACCGACCTCACCAGTACCCCCGTCCCATCGACGAACGTCTCCGGTCTGCCGGACGGACACTATGAGACACGCCTCGAATTCGTGTCCTCGATACCGGCTCTGAGCAGTTACAAGACCTGCCACACCGTCATTGATAGGACCACTCCCGACCTGCTCGACGTGTCGACCGTTTCCGGCACCAGCTACATCGGCAAAACGGCCACCGTCGAAGTCGCCGTGTCCGACGCGGGCTTCCCCGACGGCGTGAACGCGCTGACCGTCGTCGTCGAGCACTGGGAAGGCACGACGAACCTGTCAGAGACGATCACCGAAGGAAGCATCGCCACCTTCGAGATCCCGATGCAGGACCTGCAGACCCGGATCGATGTGAGAGTCCAGGACAAGGCCGGCAACATCACCTCCAGGGAGGCCCACTACATCGAGGCCACCCACTCCCGCAACGACTACGACGGCGACGGCCACCAGGACCTCATGGCGGTGCGCAAGACTGACGGGCACCTGATGTTCTACGCCGGCAACGGCAACGGCAGCTTCAAGACCGCGGTCTCCCTCGGCTACGGCTGGGGCCGGATGGACATCGTCATGGCCGGCGACCTCACCGGCGACGGCAAAGCCGATCTGCTCGCCCGTGACGCGAGGACCGGAGTCATGTACACCTACCCGGGCAACGGCACCGGGGGCCTCGGTGCCCGCATCTCGGTCGGCCCCGGCTGGAGCAGCATGATCTCCTTCGCCTCCGCGGGCGACTACAACGAGGACGGCAAGATCGACCTCATGGCGCTGCGCTCCTCAGACCGGAGGATCCTCTTCTACCCCGGCCGCGGCGACGGCACCTTCGGCGCCCGCTCGGCCCCCGCCTTCAACTGGATGCAGATGTGGGACACCCACGACGCCATCACCACGTTCGGCGACATCAACCGCGACGGCCACGACGACCTCCTCGGGCACAGTCCCGGAGACGGCGCGTACTCGGTGTACCTGGGCGACGGCAAGGGCGGATTCGACCTCGACGACAGCGCGCACCTCGGCTGGAACCTCGCGGACACCGATGTCAGCCTCCGCTTCGACCAGGTCGCCGGAACCGGCGACTTCGACAGCGACGGCTACTGGGACCTTTTGGCGCTCAACGGAAAGACCCGCAACCTCGAAGTCAGGTCGTTCAACCCTGTGAACACCGACCTCAACGCGCGGACCGTGGTCGGCGGCGGCTGGAACACGATGCGGCTGCCCGTCGTCATCGACGACTGGACCTACGACATCGACGGCAACGGCAGCTCCGAGGTCGTGGTCCGCAACCCCGCTACAAACACCGTCCGCACCTACTACATCGGCGACACCGGCAAGCTCGACGGCGCCTGGGAGAGCCCGATGAGCGGCTCCGGCTGGAACCTCCTGGAGACGGCCGGGGATCTCACCGGCGACGGCTACAGCGACCTCCTCGCCCGCCAGGCCTCTACTGGCGTCCTCTACGTGTATCCCGGCTACGGGAACTTCGGAGACCTGCCGCGAATCAAGGTCGGTACCGGCTGGAACGCCATGAGCGCCATCGCCTCCGGGCACGACTACAACAGCGACGACGAAGTCGACCTCTTCGCCAGGGAGAAGTCCACCGGGTACCTGTGGTTCTATCCCGGCCGGGGAGACGGGACCTTCGGCACCCGGCTCAAGGTCGGTTCCGGCTGGAACGCTATGCGGGACATCATCGCGCCCGGCGACCTCGACCATGACGGGCAGGCGGACCTCCTCGCGGTCCGCAGCTCCGACAACTGCCTCTACTTCTACGGCGGCCGCGGCAACGGCACGTTGAAGTCCGGGGTCAAGATGAGCTGCGGCTGGGCGCCCTACGACGCGCTGGCCGCGGTCGGCGACTACGACCACGACGGGCACGAGGACTGGATCGCGCGCCGCAAGACCGACGGAGCCCTGTTCCTGTACCGGGGCAACGGTGCGGGCGGCTACTCGTCCCGCCCGCAGATCGGTTCGTCAGGCTGGAACGCGATGTACATCGCCTGACAGGCAATGGGAAAGGGCCCGGCTTCGAACGAAGCCGGGCCCTTTCCGTATGGGTCTTAAGCGGATTCGCGGACCACGATTCTCGTTCCCAGGATGGTGACGAGGGGGCCGGCCTCTTCGCCGCGGATGCGGCCGCAGAGGAGGCGGGCCATTTCGCGGCCCATGGTCTCGGTGGGCTGGTGGACGGTGGTGAGGGGCGGTTCGGCGACTTCGGCGAGGGGGGAGTCGTCGAAGCCGACGAGGGCGAGGTCCTCGGGGACGCGGATGCCGCGTTCGCGGGCGACGCGGAGCGTCGCGATCGCGAGGGGGTCGGAGTGGGCGAAGACCGCGTCGAGGTCGCCTGCGGTGTCGAAGAGGTGGCGGGCGGCCTTGATGCCGCTGGCCTCGTCGAAGCCTTCGGCGACCGAGACGAGGGCCTCCTCGACGGGGAGGCGGTGGCCGCGGAGGCCGTCGCGGTACCCGTTGAGGCGGTCGACGCCGACGGCCATGTCCTGCGGCCCGGCGATGAGGCCGATCCGCTTGTGGCCCTTGCCCGCCAGGTACTCCACTGCTTGGCGCGCGCCGGAGCGGTTGTCGCAGTCGACGTACGCGACGGGCCGGAACCCGGCGGGCGTGCCGCAGAGGACGATCGGGATGCCGGCGTCCTCCAGGAGTTCGGGCAGCGGGTCGCCGGAGTGGCTGGAGACCATCATGACGCCGTCGACGTGCTGCCCGAGCAGGTACGACTCGAGGTCGGCCCGGCTGCCGTCGCGCGGGGCGAAGGTGAGCATGAGCCGCATGTTCTCCTCGGCGAGCTGCTCGGTGATACCGCGCAGCACGCCGGCGAAGAACGGCTCCGACCACAGCCACTCCTGCGACTCGGTCACCACCAGTGCCACGGTGTCCGTGCGCTGGGTGACGAGGGTCCTGGCCGCCTGGTTGGGGACGTACCCCAGTTCCTTGATCGCGGCCAGGACCGCCGCCCTGGTGTCCTCGGCGACTTTCGGGGAGCCGTTGATGACGCGCGAGACCGTGCCCCGGCCGACGCCCGCGTGGCGGGCGACGGTGTCGAGGGTCGGCCGACCGCCGGAGCGGCGGCGGCGTTCGCTCTTCAAGGGCTCGCCGGGCGCCTCAAGCTGGGTCTCGGTCATCGTGCATCACCTCGGGCAACGTTTGTGTGGATCTATTCTGCCTCACGGTTCGCACGGGCCCGCCGCACCAGGTCGCCGTACCAGCGCCCGGAGTCCTTGACCGTGCGCTCACCGGTCTCGAAGTCGACGTACACCAGTCCGAACCGTTTCGTGTAACCCCAGGCCCACTCGAAGTTGTCCGCGAGCGACCAGGCGAAATACCCGACGAGCGGGACGCCCGAGGCGACGGCGTCGGCGCACGCGGCCAGGTGGGCGCGCGCGTAGTCGAGCCGCTCGGGGTCGTGGATCTCGCCGTCCTCGATCTTGTCGGGGAACGCCGAGCCGTTCTCGGTGACGGCGAGGGCGACCTCGGGGTAGGTCGAGGCGAGGCGCCGCAGCGTCTCGGTGAGCCCGGCCGGGTCGATCTCCCAGCCCATGTCGGTGACGGGCAGCCCGGAGGAGACGAACCCGATGTGCTCGTTGGCCGGCCACGCCGATCCGGCGCCCGTGGGGGCGGCGGAGGCCGAGGTCGCGCCCCCGTTACCGGTAACTGTGAACCGGCTGTAGTAGTTCACCGAGAGCACGTCGACGGGCGCGTTGATGGTCTCCATGTCGCCGTCCTCGACGAACGCGAAGTCGCTGATCGCCTTGAAGTCCTCGACGATGTCCTCGGGGTAGGCTCCGCGCAGGGCCGCGTCGGTGAACCAGCGGTTCTGGACGCCGTCGACGCGGCGGGCCGCGTCGAGGTCGACGGGGGTCTCGGTGGCGGCGTGGATCGGGTAGAAGTTCAGCCCGACGCTGACGGTGGCCTCGGGGTCGGCGGCCTTGATGGCGCGCGCGGCGAGGCCGTGCCCGAGCATGAGGTGGTGCGCTGCGGCGATGGACGCGGCCGGCTCGCGCCGCCCGGGGGCGTGCTCGCCGGAGGCGTAGCCCAGGAACGCGGCGCACCAGGGCTCGTTGACGGTGATCCAGTGCTTGACGCGGTCGCCGAGCGCCGCGTGGGCGATCGAGGCGAACTCGCCGAAGCGCTCGGCGGTGGCCCGCACGGGCCACCCGCCGGCGTCTTCGAGGGCTTGCGGGAGGTCCCAGTGGTAGAGCGTGATCCAGGGGGTGATGCCCTCGGCGAGGAGGGCGTCGACGAGGTCGGAGTAGTAGGCGAGGCCCGCCTCGTTGACGCGGCTGTCGCCGTCGGGGCAGATCCGGGGCCACGACAGGGAGAACCGGTAGGCGTTGAGGCCGAGGGCCTTGATGGTGGCGACGTCCTCGGGGATGGAGCGGTAGGAGTCGATCGCGGTGTCGCCGTTGGAGCCGTCGACAACCCGGCCGGGTTCGTTGACGAACGCGTCCCAGATGGACGGCCCGCGGCCGTCCGCGCCGGTCGACCCCTCCACCTGGTAGGAGGAGGTGGCCGCGCCCCAGGTGAACCCTGCCGGGAACCGCGCCGCGAGCGCGGCTGCTTCGTTTTCGTTGGTTGTCACTTGCCAGAACCTTCCATGATGCCGTGCACGATCTGCCGTCCGAACACGACGAACAGGATCGCAATGGGAATGATCGAGATCAGGGTGCAGGTGAACACCATCGACATGTCCGCGGCGAACATGGCCGTCGACGCCTGCTGGATCGCGAGCTGGATCGTGGGGTTCTGCTCGCTCAGGACCATGAAGGGCCAGAGGAACTCGTTCCAGTTCAGCATGAACGTGAGGAGGCCGAGGACGACCATGGCCGGGCGCAGCGCCGGCATGACGATCCGCCACCAGATCCCGATCGTGCTGGCGCCGTCGATGCGGGCGGCCTCGATGATCTCGTCGGGGACGGCCTGCTCCACGTACTGGCGCATGAGGAAGATCCCGAAGCCGTTGATGAGGAACGGCAGGATCACGGCCTGGAGGGTGTCGAGCCATTCGAGCTCGACCATGATCATGTACAGCGGCACGATGCCCAGCTGCTGGAGCGGCACCATCATGGAGAACAGGACGGTGCCCATGAGGATCTTCGAGCCGCGGAACTTCAGCTTGGCGAACGCGAACCCGCCGAGGGTGGAGATGAGCACGACCGAGAGCGTGACGGTGCCGGTGATGATGAACGAGTTGCGCAGGCCCAGCAGCAGGTCGGCCTCGGGGTGGGCGAACGCGGCCTGGATGTGCTCGCCGAGGTTGCCGCCGGGCAGGAGCGCGGGCGGGAACCCGGCGGCGTCGGCGGTGCTGCGGGAGGCGATGACGACCATCCAGTACAGCGGGAAGACCGACAGGACCGAGACGCCGATGAGCCCGATGCGGGTCATCATGGTGGGGGCGAAGACACCCGCTGACTCGTTGTGGCCCTGGTGCTTCCGTTTGCGCGGCGGCTTGGCCGGGCTGGCCTTCGGGGACGCCGGGACGGTGCCGCGCGGCGCGGTGGCGGTGCTCATTTGTTCCCCTGGATGCGGTTGACGACGAGGAAGTTGACGGCGGCGACGATCCCGATGACGAGGAACAGCAGCCAGCCGGCCGCCGAGGAGATGCCGTAGTTGCCGTGGGTGCGCAGGATGTCGACCAGGACCATCGCGGTGGTCTGGAACTGGCCGGTGGTGCCGCCGCCGAGCGCGCCGGTGCCGGGGGCGAACATGAGGGGTTCGACGAAGAGGGTCATGCCGCCGACGGAGGAGACGAAGACGGTGAAGATGAGGATCGGCTTGAGCTGGGGGACGGTGATCTTCCAGAACTGCTGCCGGGGCGAGGCGCCGTCCACGGTGGCCGCCTCGTAGAGGCTCTTGGGGATGGTCTGCATGGCGGCCAGGAAGATCAGGGCGTTGTACCCCATCCAGCGCCAGTCGACCATGGAGGAGATGGCGAGCCAGGACTCCAGCCGCCCGCCCTGCCAGTTGACCGATTCGAGGCCGATGAGCTCGAGGGCGCCGTTCACCATGCCGTACTCGTTGCCCCAGATGCGGGCGAAGATGACGCCGACGGCGACCACGGAGGTGACGATGGGGGCGAGGATGAGCATGCGCCACAGGAGGGGCCGCTTGAGGCGCTTGTTCAGGGCGTTGGCGACCATCATGGCGCACACGATCTGCGGCACCGTGGCCATGACGAACATGCCGAGGGTGTTGACCACGGACCAGTTGAACCGGTCGTACTCGGTGAGCAGGAACGTGTAGTTGTCGAGCCCGACGAAGGTGCGCTCGGGGTTGCCGATCTTCCACTGGTGGAGGGACGCGTACAGCGTGTAGCCCATGGGGAAGACGCCGAAGACGGCGAAGAGGATGAAGTACGGCGACACCAGCGCGTACGGCATGGCCTTCACGTCGGCGCGGGTCAACCGCTCGCGCCAGGTCAGGCGCGGGGCGGTGTTCTGGGTGGTCATTGGGTGCCTTCCTGGCCGCGGGGCGGGACGGTGGGGGGAGCCGGCCCGCCGCGGGTTGGGGCGCGGCGGGCCGACACGGTGCCGCCTGGAGGGACCGGGTCCTGGGGGGTTCGCGCCGAACGGATGCTGGGAGGCGTTCGGCGCCGGTCCCTCGCTGGGCGGCACTGGATCCGGGGGAGCGCCCGGCGAGGGCGGGTCCGGACCTTCGGCCCGGCCCGGCGGAGGCAGGTTCCGCCGGGCCGGGCCGCCGGGGGCTACATGCCGGCGCCGGCCAGGGCGATCGCTTCTTCAGCGGCCGTCTTGATGGCGTCGCGGGCATCGGCGGCGGGGATGGAGCCGTCGACGATGCCGTTGATGGTGGTCTCGACCGCGCCCTTCACCGGCGGGTGGAAGTACGAGTACTCCAGGGCCGGGAACGACTGGATCGAGGCGGAGAGGATGGCGCCGACGGGAGCGTCGCTGAAGTAGGCGCTGGTCTTGTCGGCGACCCGCGGGTCCGCCTGCGCGGCGGGCGAGGACGGGAAGTTGCCGACGGCTTCGTAGACGAGGATCTGCTGCTCGGGCTGGGTCAGCCAGTCGGCGAGCGCGGCGGCCTCCTCGGGGTGCGGGCCCGCGGCGGGGACGGCCAGGAACGAGCCGCCCCAGTTGCCGGCCACGCCGGGCGCGGCGGCCATGTCCCACTTGCCGGCGTTGTCCGGGCCGGAGGTGGGCTCGATGATGGCCGAGGCCATCCAGCCCGGGCACGGCATGACGGCGAAGCCGCCGTCGGCCATGGCCGCGTTCCACTCCTCGCCCCAGGTCGGGAAGTTGCCGACGGCGCCCATCTCGTTGAGTTCGAGGACGAGGTCGAGCGACTGGGTCGCGGCGGCGGAGTCGAGGGTGAGGTTGCCGTCGTTGTCGACGTACATGGCGCCGTCGCCGAGGCCGGCGAACTGGCTCAGCAGCACGTTCTGCAGCTGGGTGCCGTTGTCGATGAAGGCGGTGCCGGTGTCGGCGTCGACGTACTGCTGGGCGAGGGCCTTGAAGCCGTCCCAGTCGGCCCACGCCGCGGCGACCGCTTCGCGGTCGGTCGGGAGTCCGGCGGCCTCGAACAGGTCGGAGCGGTAGCACATGGCCATGCCGCCGATGTCGGTGCCGAGGCCGACGAGCTTGTCGTCGGGGGTGTGGCCGAGGTTCCAGGTGTTCTCGGTGTAGTCCGCCGAGCGGGACTCGTAGGCGCTCAGGTCGTAGAAGAGGTCGCCGTTCTGGAAGAGCTGCGGCGTGGCCTGCTCGTCCATGGCGACGACGTCGCCGAAGCCGGAGCCGGCGTCGAGCGCGGTCTCCAGGGCGGGGCGGTACACGTCGTCGAAGCCCACGCCGTCGCCTTCGAAGACGACGTCGATGTTCGGGTTGGCGTCTTCGTAGATCTTCTCGAAGCCGGCCTGGACGTAGCCGAAGGTGTTGAACGTGGAGACGGTGAGCTGGATCTTGCCGTCGGCGTTGGTGCCGTCGTCGCCGCCGTCGCCGTCGCCGCCGCAGGCGGCGGTGCTGAGCGCGAGGGCCCCGGCCGCGGCAGCCGCGAGGGCCACCTTGCCGTGCCTGCGATTGAGGAGATGCATCTTTGCTGGTTCCTTCCGAGCGCCTCGGCGGCGCCTTGCGTTTCCAGAGGGGTTGAGGGACTCGTCTTGCCTTGGCGCCCTAGGCGGGGGAGGTGCGGGCCGCCGTGGGTGCACGGCGGCCCGCGACTGAAACCGCCGAGGCGATCGCCCTTGGGAGCGATACCAGAACGATACGGGAGCGTGTTCCACAACGCAAGCCCGGATGTGAGGGTCGTTACTCGGTTGTTACAGCTTCGCCCACGGCCAGGAAATCGAAGATCGCAGATCTATAACTGTGACTCTTGGGAGACGAGCCCGTGAACTGGCAAAATATTGGCAAAGCGGAGGTGTATGCCCCGGTCCAGGTAGAAATTTAGAGATGTCAATGTATTGACATTTGGGTCCGAAACTTGGCAGCATGACTTGGGAGCGCTTCCGCAAACCGGTCCGTTTCGTTCCACTCGTGCGGTTCGAAGGCGACCATCCCGGCATGAGCGCTCCCACGGAAAACGGACACACCACCCACAGGAGTAAGCCAAATGGATCTCGACAACCTGGCCCCGCCGCGGCGGACGAAGCGCCGATGGCGCCGCGCCGCCGCGGTGACGCTGCCGGTCGCCCTCGTGGGCACCCTCGCCGCGGTGGCCGCCCCCCAGGCCTTCGCCAACCCGACCTGCGGCGGCTTCGAATACAACGTCGTCTCGACCTGGGGCGGCGGCTTCCAGGCCAACGTGTCCCTGACCGGCGGCACCGCCGGGCTCAACGGCTGGGACCTCCAATGGCAGTTCCCCGCCGGGACCACGGTCTCCAGCGCGTGGAACGTCGACTGGAGCCAGAGCGGCACCACCTTCACCGGCAGCGACGTCGGCTGGAACGGCACCGTCGCCTCGGGTCAGGAGCGCGAGGTCTTCGGCTTCATCGGCTCCGGCTCGGCCACCGCCCCCACCGGCGTCACGGTCAACGGCGAGACCTGCGGCGCGGTCACCCCCGTCGAACCCGAGCTCGAGGTCTCGCGCACGAACGTCGTGCTCGACCCCGGCGGCACCGCCGGGATCGACGTCGGCTTCTCGGCCGCGACCACCGCCGCGGCCACCGTCACCACCGCGCGCACCGCGGGCTCCACGGCCATCTCGGTGGCCTCGGGCGGCACGCTCAACTTCACCGCGGGCGACACCACCGACAAGCCGGTCACGTTCGCCGCCACCGCGGCCGCGGCCCCCGGCGACTCGGCGACGTTCACCGTCTCGGCCCCCGGCTTCGACCCCATCCAGGTGGTCGTCACCATCGCCGACATCGGCGAGGTCACCGAGAACGAGGAACGCTTCCTCACCATGTACGACCAGCTCGCAGGCGCGGACTCCCCGTACCTGCACCAGACGGGCGTCCCCTACCACTCGGTGGAGGAGCTCATCGTCGAGGCGCCGGACTACGGCCACGAGACCACCTCCGAGGCCCTGAGCTACCAGATGTGGCTCGAAGCGGCCTACGGCCAGGTCACGGGCGACTGGTCCGGGTACAACCAGGCCTGGGAGACCGCCGAGACCTACGCGATCCCCGACCTCAACCCGACCAACTACAACCCCAGCTCCCCGGCCTCGTACGCGCCCGAATCGGACGACGTCACGGACTACCCGACGCAGCTGGACTTCAACGCCCCCGTGGGCGACGACCCGCTCGGTGCGGAACTGCGCAACACCTACGGCAACAACCAGGTGTACGGCATGCACTGGATTCTCGACGTCGACAACGCGTACGGCTTCGGCGAATGCGGCGACGGCACCACCGAGCCCGCCTACATGAACACGTTCCAGCGCGGCTCGCAGGAGTCGACGTGGGAGACCGTGGCGCACCCGTCGTGCGAGACCTTCGACTTCGGCGGTCCGAACGGCTACCTCGACCTGTTCGTGGGCGACTCGCAGTACTCCCAGCAGGAGCGGTACACCGACGCCCCCGACGCCGACGCGCGCGCCGTCCAGGTCGCGTGGATGGCCCAGAAGTGGGCCACCGAGCAGGGCGCCCAGAACCAGATCTCCGGGTCGCTGGACAACGCGTCCAAGATGGGCGACTACCTGCGGTACGCCTTCGCGGACAAGTACTTCAAGCAGATCGCGGGCGACTGCATCGGCATCAGCACCTGTCCCGACGGCTCGGGCAAGTCCTCGTTCCACTACCTGCTCTCCTGGTACTACTCCTGGGGCGCGGGCATGAACGGCGACTGGTCGTTCCGCATCGGCGGTTCCGGTGTCCACCAGGGCTACCAGAACCTGATGGCCGCGTACGCCCTCTCCGAGGGCGGCCTCCAGCCGAACTCGCCCACCGCGGCGAGCGACTGGGCCAAGAGCCTCGACGCCCAGCTGGACTTCCTGGAGTGGCTCCAGGTCCCGGCCGGGTCGCAGGGCGCCGGCGCCATCGCGGGCGGCGCGACCAACAACTGGGGCGGCAACTACGGCAACCCCACCACCACCGCCGAGCACAACGGCCTGTACTACGACGAGCAGCCCGTGTGGCACGACCCGCCGTCGAACCGCTGGTTCGGCTTCCAGGTCTGGGGCATGGACCGCGTCGCGCAGTACTGCTACGAGACCGGCGAGGCCCGCTCGTGCGCCATGCTCGACAAGTGGGTCGACTGGGCGCTCTCGGAGTCCGAGATCAGCGCGACCGACTACAGCCTGCCGGGCGACCTGGAGTGGAACGGCGAGCCGGGGGCGGGCCTGTCCGCCTCGGTGCTGACCATGTCCAAGGACCCGGGTGTGGCCGGCGCGTTCGCCAAGATCCTGTCGTACCACGCCGCGGCCAGCGGCGACACGGCCTCGCAGACGGCGGCCGCGAACCTGCTCGACGGGCTCTGGGCGGTCAACGACGGCATCGGCGTGACGCAGACCGAGGGCCGGGCGGACTACTGCCGCTTCGGCGACGAGGTCTACATCCCCGAGGGCTGGACGGGCACCATGCCCAACGGCGACGTCCTGGAGAACGGGGTCACGTTCATCGAGACCCGCTCGTTCATGCGGGACTTCGAGGGCTGGGACCAGGTCCAGGCGTACATCGACGGCGGCTGCACCGGCCCCGCGCCGGAGTTCGACTACCACCGGTACTGGCACCAGGTCGAGGTCGCGACGGCCTTCCAGACCTACGCCGCGCTCTTCGAATAGAACAATGAGCGGCCTCGGCTGCACAAATTTATGGCTCGCAAGCTTCGCCAAGGGGGCTTGCGAGCCGTAAATGAGCGGCGCCCGGTGACCAAACCGGGCGCCGCACCCCTCAATACGCAGTGAACGGCGCGATCGGTTGCACCAGCAGCCGGTCGCGCCGTCGTTCATGTCGTTATGCTTGCGCCCGTTGGGGTCTCAAGCTGAGCACACAGGTCGGGTCCGAGGGGATCGCCACCGGGCCCGACCTCTATGCTCAGCGCTCCCTGGCCCCCACCGCCAGTGCGCTGCAAGCAGACCGCTAGTCGACGTCGATGTCGAGGTCCTGCGCGGCGTCCCAGAAGCTCTCGGAGACGGGGCGCGCGCTGGCGATGCCGGCCATGACCGGGACGCCGCCGGGGAGGTAGGTGGAGGCGATGGTGGTGTAGTCGACGCCGTCGTCGGCGTGGGCGACGGTGACGGTGCCCCCGGCGCGGATGAGCCGAAGCCAGATCTCGTCGGCCTCGGTGTCCACAGGAGACAGCGACCAGTTGGTGTGCTCGCGCGTGGTGACCGTGGAGACGAGGTGCTGGCCCCCAAGGTATTCGGCGCCGGTCTTGATCCAGTTGGACTCGTCGACGCGGATGGTGATCGAGGCCTCGGCATGCTGGTGCCGGTGCTCGGGACGGAAACGCATGGCGATCTCGCCGTCGCCGTCGAGTTCGAGGCCGTAGATGTAGACGTGCTCGGTCAGCCGCTCTGATCCGGCGCTGCGGTTGAACGTGGTCTTGATCTCGAAGTAAGGGGTGATCAATCCACCGTCAACCGTCCATTGTACTTCTTCTGAAGGAGACTGCATAATCCCATGATGCCACACGTGATCGGGGCGTTTTCGGGCAAAACGGGCATGGTAACCCAAAGTTAATCCAGTCTTCGGGTCCGTCACAAGCCTGTAATGCCAGCTCAATCAGGATATGCGCCGCTACGTGCGGCTTCCGTTACGTTTCTTGGAGAGCGCGGTCCGAGCCCTCCGGCCGTCAACCGAAACGCCTGCCGCCCAATGAATCGCGTGCCGCGCGATTCCCGGGACGATGCGCCCCACGTTAACTCCCGCACCGCGAGAATGCAAACGCCGAAACGGAAGTGAATTTCGTGTTGCATGTGATCCGGAATGTCTCGCGAGTTCGCCTCTGTACGCATCTGCTTCAGGCGGACTAGAGTGCCGAGTGCTCATACCCGTGTCCTCGCGGCGGGCTCGACCGTTAATCCGGTAAGAGGCGTACGCAGTGCACGGAAGCGAAGGCGAATGAGGGGATAGCGTGAGCATGCAGCATTCAGCGAGGCAGGCGCCGCACGACGCCGACGCGCCGGAGACGGGCCGCGGCCTGCCGCGCCAGGAGCGCACCGCGCCGCCCCGCCGCTCGCGCCACACCGCCGAGGCCGCACCGGTCGACTCGGCCTCGATGGTGGTGCCGATCCCGGCCCGCTCGCGCCGCTCCCGCCGCGAGGGCCCCTCGAAGCTCTTCTCCCTCGAACAGCCCCCGCCTCTCGAAGCGCCCCTGGGGATCACCGAGATCACCGGCTGGTCGCTCGCGTCGGCGATGTGGCGCGACCACCTGCCCGAGCAGCTGCTGGGCATCGACTGCGCCTCGTGCAAGCAGGCATGGCCGTGCGACACGTGGAAGATCGCGGACGACCTGCTCACCGAGTGCTGCGAAGCCGCAGGCGAAGCCCCCGCCGGGGCGCGGTAGCGCGCATTTCAGCAGCGCGGCCCGCTCGCCCCACCAGCCGCAAAGTTGAGCCGACCCGACTCAACTTTCGTGCGGTTCATCACAATTCCTGAGATCGGCTTGACAGCCGATGCCTGTAGTTCGAACATTGAGTCTATCCGGCTCAACTTGGTTCGGGGTTCCCGCCCGGCCGCTTGAGACTGCGGCTTCGGCGAACGCTGGCGGAGCCGTAAATGTGCAGAGACTCGTCTCCGATCCCGGAGACATCTGTTCGACTACGTCAGGAGATCAACATGGCACGTGCGGTCGGTATCGACCTCGGCACGACGAACTCCGTGGTCAGCGTCCTCGAAGGCGGGGAGGCCACGGTCATCACCAACGCTGAGGGGGCGCGGACGACCCCGTCCATCGTCGCTTTCGCGAAGAACGGTGAAGTGCTGGTCGGCGAAGTGGCCAAGCGCCAGGCGGTCACGAACCCTGACCGCACCATCCGCTCCGTCAAGCGCTACATGGGCACCGACTGGACCGTCGACATCGACGGCAAGTCGTACACCGCGCAGGAGATCAGCGCGCGCATCCTCATGAAGCTCAAGCGCGACGCCGAGGCCTACCTGGGCGAGAACGTGACCGACGCGGTCGTCACCGTCCCGGCCTACTTCTCGGACGCGCAGCGCACCGCCACCAAGGAGGCGGGCGAGATCGCGGGGCTGAACGTCCTGCGCATCATCAACGAGCCCACCTCGGCGGCGCTCTCCTACGGCCTGGACAAGGGCGAGGAAGAGCAGACCATCCTCGTCTTCGACCTCGGCGGCGGCACCTTCGACGTGTCCCTGCTGGAGATCGCCGACGGCGTCATCCAGGTCAAGGCCACCTCGGGCGACAACCACCTCGGCGGCGACGACTGGGACGACCGGGTCATCCAGCACCTGGTCAAGACCTTCAACGGCCAGTACGGCGTGGACCTGTCCAAGGACAAGATGGCCATGCAGCGCCTCAAGGAGGCCGCCGAGAAGGCCAAGATCGAGCTGTCGTCCGCGATGAACACCTCGATCAACCTGCCGTACATCACCGCGGGCCCCGACGGGCCGCTGCACCTGGACGTCTCGCTCTCGCGCGCCGAGTTCGAGCAGATGACCTCCGACCTCCTCGACCGCTGCAAGAAGCCGTTCGAGCAGGCCGTGAAGGACGCCGGGATCAACGTCTCCGAGGTCGACCACGTCATCCTCGTCGGCGGTTCGACCCGCATGCCGGCCGTCTCCGACCTGGTCAAGCGCCTCATCGGCCGTGACGCGCACAAGGGCGTCAACCCCGACGAGGTCGTTGCGATCGGCGCGACCCTCCAGGCCGGCGTCCTCAAGGGCGAGGTCAAGGACGTGCTGCTCCTCGACGTCACGCCGCTGTCGCTCGGCATCGAGACCAAGGGCGGGATCTTCACCAAGCTCATCGAGCGCAACACCACGATCCCGACGAAGCGCTCGGAGGTCTTCACGACCGCCGACGACAACCAGCCGTCGGTGCTCATCCAGGTGTTCCAGGGCGAGCGCGAGATCGCGGCCTACAACAAGAAGCTCGGCACCTTCGAGCTCACCGGCCTGCCCCCGGCGCCGCGCGGCGTCCCGCAGATCGAGGTCACCTTCGACATCGACGCGAACGGCATCGTGAACGTCTCCGCGAAGGACTCCGCGACGGGCAAGGCCCAGTCGATGACCATCTCGGGCGGTTCGAGCCTGGCGCAGGACGACATCCAGCGGATGATGGCCGAGGCCCAGGAGCACGCCGAGGAGGACCGGCAGCGCAAGGAGGAGGCCGAGGCCCGCAACATGGGCGAGTCGCTGGTCTACCAGACCGAGAAGCTGCTGGCCGAGAACGGCGACAAGATCCCGGACGACCTCAAGGGCCGCATCAACGACGCCACCGGCACCCTCAAGGGCGCCCTGGGCGGCGCCGACATCGAGGCGATCAAGACCGCCACCGAGGAGCTGTCCAAGGTCAGCCAGGAGGCCGGGCAGGCCATGTACGCGGCCGCGCAGGCCGAACAGGGCACGCAGGCCCCGTCCGCGCCGACGGCTGACGCCTCCTCCGACTCCGAGACGATCGTCGACGCCGAGATCGTCGACGACGACAAGGACCAGAAGTGACGGACGAAGGCAACAAGGACGCCGACGACCGTCAGCCCGACGACGCCGAGAACGGCGAGGCCGAGCTGACCGTGGACGACATCCTCGCGGCCGCTTCGGACGACGGGCAGGCCGCCGACGACGCGGTGGCCGTCCTCCAGTCCACGGTCGAGGAGCGCACACGGGACCTCCAGCGGATCACCGCCGAGTTCCAGAACTACCGCAAGCGCGTCGAGCGGGACAAGGCCCGCTCCGGCGAGCTGGCCACGGCCGCGGTGCTGCAGAGCCTGCTGCCGGTGCTCGACGACATGGACCGGGCGCGGGACCACGGGGACCTCAACGGCCCCTTCGGTGCCGTGGCCGAGCAGCTGCACAGCGCGCTCGCCAAGCACGGCCTGGAGTCCTTCGGCACCAAGGGCGACGCGTTCGACCCGCAGGTCCATGAGGCCGTCGCGCACATGCAGATGCCGGGCGTCGACGGGCCTACCTGCATCGACGTGATGCGCTCGGGCTACCGCCTCGGCGACAAGCTCCTGCGCCCCGCCCTCGTGGCGGTCGCGGAGCCTCACGACGACGCTGAACCCGTTGCGGCCGAAGCCGAGCCGGAGCCGGAGCCCGAGGCCGTCGAGGCCGAAGCGCCGGAAGCGGACGAGGAAGCGGGCGAGGCAGCGGAGACCGCCGAGTCGGCGGAAGCCGCTGCGGCCGAGACCGAAGCGCCCGAGGGCGACGAGGCCGAAGCCAAGGCTAAGAAGAAGAAAGACAAGGGCGACAAGGACTCCTAGAGTCGGCCGCCCGAACGATAAGCAGTGAAGGAGGCGTCCCGTGGCATCGCAGGAATGGCTTGAGAAGGACTTCTACGCCATACTCGGCGTGCCGCAGGACGCCTCCAAGAAGGACATCGAGCGGGCGTACCGCAAGCTCGCGAGGGAGCTCCACCCCGACCACAACCCGGACCCGGCCGCCGAGGAGCGCTTCAAAGGCGTCTCGGAGGCCTACTCGGTGCTCCACGACGACAAGGCCCGCAAGGAGTACGACCAGATCCAGCTGATGAAGTCCGGTCGCGGCGGCTTCGGGGGCGGCATGCCGGGCGGCGGGGGCGTCAACCTCGAGGACCTGTTCGGCAACCAGGGCGGCTCGGGCGGGTTCGGCGACCTCTTCGGCGACCTGTTCCGCGGCTCGGGCGGCGGCGCGCACCGGCGCCGCAGCGGCGCCCAGCGCGGCAACGACCTGCGCACCCACATCACGCTCGACTTCGCCGACGCGGTGAAGGGCACCACGACCGAGATCCGGATGCGCGCGCCGGGCGAGTGCGAGACCTGCCACGGCTCGGGCGCGAAGCCCGGCACGGCACCCAGCACCTGCCCCCGCTGCAGCGGCCGGGGCCTGGTCACCGAGAACCAGGGCGCGTTCAGCTTCGCCCAGCCCTGCCCCGAATGCGAGGGCACTGGCACCGTCGTCACCGACCCGTGCGCCGACTGCGGCGGCACGGGCGCGACCACGAAGGACCGCATCATCACCGTGCGCGTCCCGGTGGGCATCGGCGACGGCCAGTCGATCCGCCTGGCCGGGCGCGGCGCCCCGGGTGAGCGCGGCGGGCCCGCGGGCGACCTCCTCGTGAAAGTCGCCGTGCGCACGCACCCGCTGTTCGCCCGCGACGGCGACAACGTGACGGTGCGCCTGCCCGTCTCCTTCCCGGAGGCCGCGATGGGCGCGAAGGTGAAGGTCCCCACCTTGGACGGCCCCGTGACCCTGAAGATCCCCGAGGGGACCCCGACCGGCCGGGTGCTGCGCGTCAAGGGCCGCGGCGTCCCCGGCAAGGGCGACCTGCTGGTGACGGTGGACGTTGAAGTGCCCCATGCGCTCTCGGCCGAGGCCCGCGAGGCCCTGGAGAAGTACGCGGCCGCCTCCCCGGCAGCCGACCGCTCGAAGCTGGAAGAGCTGACGGGCCAATGACCTCCGCACGCGACACCGCGACCCGCACGCCGGCGCCCCCGCGCCGGGCAGTGCGGCGTGCGGTGCGCCCGGCGGCGCCGCGAGGGCGCCGCCGGAGTGCGCGCGCCGCGAACGGTGCCGCGAAGCCGGAAGAGTTGGCGGCCCGATGATGTTGCACCCGGTGATGATGCAGAAGGTCCGCTTCCGACTCGCCCGTCTCCCGTGGACGGCCGAGACGCCCGCGCCCGGAGACGACCGGGCCGCCGCGAACGGCGGCCAGGGCGGAACGACCGGCGGGGCCGATCCCGGCGCGAGCCGGGTCGAAGCCGCCGATGGGGACCGGGCCGCAGCGTCCGGCGCCCGCTCCGGCAGGCCGCGCGCTGGCGGGCTCCGCCCCGGCAACCGCCGGGACCCCGCAGCGGCGCGGAAGGCGAGAACCGAGCGAGGGAGGGAACCGTGACCGCTTCGGACTACACCGGCCCCGGGCCGCGCGACACCGACCGCACGGCCGCGCGCTCCGGCGAGCCCGCCGCCGACCGCGCGTCAGGCCGCCCCGCCGACATGAGCGCCCGCCACCAGGTGCGCATCGAGATCGCCTACCACCAGCGCCTCCCCGGCGGCGGCAGCGACCAGATCGACTACGACGCCAAGATCCTCGCGATCTCGGCCGCCGCCGAGATGGCCGGGATGCACCCGCAGACCCTCCGCCAGTACGACCGGCTCGGCCTCGTCGAACCCGCCCGCACGCCCGGCGGCGGCCGCCGCTACTCCGTCCGCGACGTCACGCGCCTGCGCGAGATCCAGCGCCTCTCCCAGGACGAGGGCGTGAACCTCGCCGGGATCAAGCGCATCATGGACCTCGAACGCGAAGTCCAGGCCGTGCGCGCCGAAGCCGGCGCCGCCGTCGAGGAGCTCGCCCGCGAACTCCAGCGCGCCCGCGCCCAGCTCGCCGAACTCCAGGCCATGGCCGGGCCGTTCGGCCGCTCCACCGACATCGTCTTGTGGCGCGGCGAACAGCGATGACCGCTTGCCGCTCTTCTCCGTCCCGTTAAGATCGGGCCCATGCGACGCAAACGACGACGCTCGATCGCGGCCGGCAAGCCGCGCAGAGCACGACATCGAAGTCCCCGGCCCGGCGGCGGCGACCCGCTCCGGGCAACGGAATCGAACGGTGCCGCCGCACGGCACCAGGGGCGTGAGCAATGCTCATAGCCGTCGGACTGGTCATCATCCTGGCCGTCACCGCCGCCACGGGCTTCTTCGTGGCGCTCGAATTCGCCTACACCGCCGTCGACCGGGCCAAGCTCCACGACATCGCCGACGGCCCTGACGCCCGCCGCGCCTCCCGCGCCCGCCGGGCCCTCCAGATCTGCTCCCAGCTCTCCTTCGTCCTCTCCGGCGCGCAGCTGGGCATCACCGTCACCGCCCTGTTCGTCGGTTTCTTCGCCGAACCGTATCTGGGCCAAGGCCTCGCGGACCTCCTCGGCGTCGCCGGGGTCCCCGCCGCGCTCTCGGTCACCATCGGCGTCACCATCGCGTTCGTGTTCGCCAACGTCGTCCAGATGATCCTCGGCGAACTCGGGCCCAAGAACCTCGCGATCGCCCGCACCGAAGCGCTCGCACTCGCCCTCGCCGCCCCCACCAGCGTCTACATGACCGTGTTTGGGCCGATCATCCGCTTCTTCGACGTCACCTCCGTGAAGCTCCTCAAGATGATCGGCATCCACGCCGTCGAAGAGCTCGAGCACAACGCCACCCCCGAGGACCTGCACCGCATCATCGACGTCTCCCGCGACGAAGGCGCCCTCGACCAGGGCCTCTCCGACCTCCTCGACCGCGGCCTCGACTTCTCCGAAACCGTGGCCGACCAGGCCATGACCCCGCGCGTCAACGTCCAGACCCTCCCGGCCGACGCCACCGTCGCCGCCGCCGTCGAAGCGCTCGCCGGGGGCCACTCGCGCTTCCCGGTCGTCGGCGACGACGTCGACGACCTGCGCGGCGTGGTCGGCATCAGCCAGATCATCGGCGTCCCCCGCGAGGACCGCGCCACCGTGACCGTGGGCCAGGTCGCCGACCCGGCCCTGCTCGTCCCCTCCTCCCTGCCGCTCCCGACCTTGTTGGAGCGCATGCGAAGCCAACACCGCCAGCTCGCATGCGTCGTCGACGAGTTCGGCGGCTTCGCCGGGATCGTCACCCTCGAAGACCTCGCCGAAGAGCTCGTCGGCGAGATCCGCGACGAGCAGGACCGCTTCGAGGCCGTCCCGGTCTCGCTCGCGGGCGGCGCCTGGCTCATCCCCGGGCGCTGGCGCATCGACGAGGTCGCCGACGCCACCGGCATCGAACTCCCCGAAGGCGAGCACTACGAGACGATCGCAGGGCTGGTCATGGCCCTGCTCGGCCGTATCGCGCACCCGGGCGACACGGTCGAAGTGGACACGGTCGCGGGCGACCGCATCTACGACGCGGACGGCGACGGCCTGGCCGACCCGGCCCCGCGCAGCGTGAAACTCGTGGTCGTCTCGTGCGCACGCCATGTGCCGCAGGCGATCGAGCTCCGGCCGGTCCCGGTCGGCGAAGCGGCGACGGAGGTGGACGCGTGAGCACCGGTCCCGCACTGCTGATCTCGATACTCCTGCTGGCCGCCAACGCGTTCTTCGTCGCCGCCGAGTTCGCCCTCGTGGCCTCCCGGCAGCACCGGCTCGAACAGGACGGCTCCCGCGCCGCCCGGGCCGCATTGCGCGGCACCAGGAACCTGTCGCTCATGCTCGCGGGCGCCCAGCTGGGCATCACCGCGTGCACCGTCGGCCTCGGCGCGCTCGCCGAACCGGCGCTGGCGCACGCGATCGAGGTCCCGCTCGAAGCGGTCGGCCTCGAAGGGGCGGCGCACCCGATCGCGTTCACGATCGCGCTGCTCATCGTGGTGTTCCTGCACATGGTCGTGGGCGAGATGATGCCCAAGTCGTGGGCGATCACCCACCCCGAGGCGTCGGCGATGGCGCTGATCTGGCCGTTCACCGGCTATGTGTGGCTGACGAAGCCGATCCTCTTGGGCCTCAACCACGGTGCGAACGCGATCCTGCGGGCGTTCAAGGTCGAGCCGGCGGACGAGAAGGCCCAGGCGCACTCGCCGGAGGAGCTGCGGTACCTGCTGCGGTCCTCGGCGGAGGCGGGCATGCTCGGCGAGCCGGAGCACCAGTTGCTCACGCACGCCATCGAAGTGCAGCGCCGACCGGTCCGCGAGCTGTCGATCCCGTGGCCGGAGGTCGTGACGATCGACGCCGGTTCCACTGCGGTGCAGGCGGAGGCGCGCAGCCGCGACACGGGCCGTTCGCGCCTGGTCGTGGTGGACGCGGAGGAGCGGCCGGTGGGCCTGGTCCACGTGCGCGAGGCCGTGCAGGCCGAGCCGGGCGCCGCGGTCGCCGACATGGCCGCCGCGCCGCTGCTGGTGAGCGCCGAGACGACCGTGGCCGCCGCGGTGGCGCTCATGCGCCGCCAGCGGGCGCAGCTGGCGCTCGTGACGGGCGCGGACCGCGAGGTCACCGGCCTGGTCGCCATGGAGGATCTGCTCGAGGAGATCATGGGCGACTTCTACGACGAGACCGATAAACTCCGCTAACGCTTCGAACACAGTAGAGGGCCTCAACTCTTGTTGAGGCCCTCTCTCGGCGAAGCTTGCGAGCCGTAAATTTGCTCAGCGCTTTCTCTGTTCTAGACGTTTTCTGCGCGACACGCGGCGCGGGCGTGTTCGTCGCCGGTTTCGGGTCCTTCAGGCGTGATCATGATTCATCAACCGTTTCCTGTGACTCTGGAAGACCATGTCGAAATTCTTCGAGGAAACCGGGCCCGAATTCGCTGTCGCCATGCGCGGCTACGACCGCAATCAGGTCGAAGAGTTCACTTCCCGGCTGTACCAGAACATCAAGACCCACGAGCAGCACCGCGACGAGGCGTCGCGGGCATTGGAGGCCGCCGAGACGCAGCTGCGCCGCGCCGAGGAGCGCATCAGTGCCCTGGAGCGCCGCGTCACCGACCGGGCCACGCAGATCGCCGAGGCCGAGGCCCCGACCCTGGCCGGGCTCGGCGCGCGCGTCGAGAAGATCCTGCGCGCCGCCGAGCAGGACGCGGGCGTCCAGAAGGCCGACGCGAAGCGCCTGGCCGCGTCGATGCTGAACGAGGCCCGCGCCGAGGCCGAGTCGATGATGCGCACGGCCCACTCCGAGGCCGCCGAGATCACCGCCACCACCGACCAGGACGTCACCGAGATCCGCGCCCGCGCGGTGAACGAGACGACCGAGCTGCGCGAGAACGCCCGCCGCAGCCACGACCTGGCCCTGGCCGACGCCCACCGCGAGGCGCAGACCGCGCAGGGCCAGTCGCGCGCCGAGGCCGAGAAGATGCGCTCGCACGCCGAACGGGAGATCGCGGTCCAGCGGGCCACGGCCGAACGCGAGGTCACCGAGCTCAAGTCCCATGCCGCCCGCGAGTCGGACGAGCAGCGCAACGCCGCGCAGCGGCTCCTGGCCGAGGCCGCCGAGCACCGCAAGAAGAAGACCCAGGAGCTCATCCTCACCGAGGCGGACCGGCGCGAGCGGGCCCAGAAGGAGGAGGCCGACCGGCACCAGCAGGCCATCGCGACCGCGCAGCGGATCGTCTCGGAGGCCGAGGACCGGCTCGCGCTCGCCGAGGAGCGGGCCCGCAGTTCCGAGAACCGCTCGGTGGAGCGGCGCGAGGAGGCCGACCAGCAGGCGAAGGACGCGCTGCAGCGCGCGTCCGAGCAGGCGAAGGTCGTCAAGGCCGACGCGGTGAAGGAAGCGGACCGCTTGCGCCGCAACGCGGACGAGCGTGCCGCCGAGCGCGTGCAGCCGCTCGCCGAAGAGGTCGAGGCGCTGTCCCGCCAGCGGGACAGCGCGGGCTCGAACCTGACGGACCTGCGCCGCCAGCTGGGCCTGGTCTCGGGCGAGGAGGAGCCGACGCTCGCGGGGTCGTCCGCCGGGTCGTCGTCGATGGGGTCGAGCGGATCGAGCTTCGACCTGCCGTCGGCGGGCAGCGGGTACGAGTCCCCGGCGGCGCTGGGGGTCTTCGAGTCCGAGTCGGCGCCGCTGCCGATCAACAAGCAGCGGGACGGTTCGGATATCGACCGGACCCAGCAGCTGCCGGTGGTCCGCTAGGCGGAACGCCCGAATCGAATAGCAAGGCCGCGCGCCGCGGTCGGCCGGGAAGGGAGCGAAAACGCTCTCAGCACTGGCCGACCGCGGCGCGGCCCTATATTATAAATAAACTGAACTAATTCGGTGGGGGCGCCGCACCGCCCCCGCCCACCCCCCACGGGCCCGCGAGCCGCGCGAGCCCAACAGCGCCACAACCAGCACAGGAGCCCCCGCACATGCAGCGCCGCATCTCGCTGATCCCGCAGCCGCAGCAGCTCACCGCCGCAGACGGCGACCTCGACCTGAGCATCCTCAGCGCCATCGCCGCCGACCCCGGGCTGCGCTCCCTGGCCTGGCTCCTCTCCGACCTCCTGGCCCGCGGCACCGGCCTGCGCCTCCCCGTCGTGCAGACCACCGCAAAGGACCCTGCCGGCGGCCGCGTCCTCCGGCTCGCCCTCGACGGCGACCGGCCCGAGGACTTCACGACCGCCGCCGAGGCCTACCGCCTCGCGATCACCGCCGACGGCGTCGACCTCACCGCCGCCCACCCCGCCGGGATCGCCCGCGGCATCGCCACTCTGCGGCAGCTCCTCCCCGCCGACGCCCTCCGCGAGGCCCCCGCCGCCGCGCCGGTAGTCCCGCTCGTGATGATCGAGGACGAGCCGCGTCTGCGCTGGCGCGGCGTCATGCTCGACGTGGTGCGGCACTTCCAGCCGAAGGACTTCGTGCTGAAGATGATCGACCGGGCCTGGCTGCACCGGCTCAACGTCGTGCACTTGCACCTCAACGACGACCAGGGGTGGCGCTTCGAGGTGCCGTCCCGCCCGAAGCTCATCGAGACCGGGTCGTGGCGCGCGGAGACGAAGCTCGGCCACGCCCGCACCGACGAGGGGTACGACGGGACGCCGCACGGCGGCCACTTCTCCGTCGCGGACCTGCGCGAGATCGCGTCCTACGCGCGCGAGCGCCACATCATGATCGTCCCCGAAGTGAACCTCCCGGGCCACGCCCGCGCGGTGCTCGCCGCCTACCCCGAACTCGGTGCGGGCCAAGACAAGCCGGTCTCCCCGACGTTCGGCGTGTTCGAGGAGGTCCTAGAACCGACGCAGGCCGCGCTGGACTTCGCGCTGGAGGCGTACACGGCGATCGGGGAGGTCTTCGACGGCCCGTTCGTGCACATCGGCGGCGACGAGGTGCCGATGACCCAGTGGGAGTCCTCGCCGATCGCGCGCGAGCTGATGGAGCGCGAGGGCATCACCGACGTCCGCGGCGTGCAGGCCTGGTTCACGAAGGCGTTCTGCGACCACCTGCGGGGCATGGGCAAGCGGGTCATCGGCTGGGACGAGATCCTCGACGGCGGCGCCCCCGCCGACGCCGCCGTGCAGGTATGGCGCAACGAGGCCTACGTCGAGAAGGCCCTGGAGGCCGGGCACGAGGTCCTGGTGAGCCCGCAGACGCATGTCTACTTCGACCACTACGAGAGCGACGACCCCGAAGAGCGCCTTCGCATCCACGGTCTGACCACGATCGCGAAGGTCGCCGAGTGGGACCCGGTCCCGCCCGGCATCGACGCCTCCAAGATCCTCGGCGTCCAGGCCCAGCTGTGGTCGGAGTACCTGCCGGAGCCGCGCGACGTCGAGTACGCCGCGTTCCCGCGCCTGGCGGTGTTCGCGGAGGTCGCCTGGACCGGTCAGGCGGTGCGCGAGGCGAACCCGGTGCTCGACCGCCTCGAAGCCCACTTGGACCGCCTGCACGCCATGGGCATCGGCTACCGCCCGCTCGAGGGCGCGAAGCCGTGGCAGCGCGGCGGCACGGGCCGCTACCGCCGCTTCGACTGGGAGTTCACCGCACCCGAGGTTGAATAGGGCCGAATAGTCTTGGTGTGAAACGAAACCCGTGCGGGCCGCCTCGGCGGCCCGCACGGGTTTCTCTACTATGAAATCAGTCCCCGACGGCGGTATCGGCGCATTGCGGGTCAGCAGCAGGGTCAGCAATCGGGACCGCCGGTGCCGCCGCCGGGGAGTCTGCGTCCCGGGCCCCGCCGGGCCCGGGAGAGCTCGCTTCCCCGCTAAGGGCGCCCGTACCCGTCGATGCCCATGATGTCGATGTCGGCGATCTTCACAACGGTGGTCGAGTTGGGGGCGTGGATGATCTGGCCGTCGCCGATGTAGATGGCGACGTGGCTCAGGCCGTTGTAGAAGACGAGGTCGCCTTCCTGGAGCTCGTCGCGGGAGATCCGCGCGGTCTCGTCCCACTGCATCTCGGTGTTGTGCGAGAGGGAGACCCCGACCGCGCCCCACGCGCCCTGGGTGAGGCCGGAGCAGTCCCACTCGTCGGGGCCGGAGGCGCCGTACACGTACTGGTCGCCGAGCTGGTCGTAGGCGAAGTCGACGACGCCGGAGGAGCCGGTGTAGTCGCCCCAGTCGGGCTCGGGGTTCTCCTCGGCGTATGCGTCGTCGTACTCGTCCTCGAGGTCGGCGATCTCGGCCTCGATCTCGTCCTGCTGCTTCTCGATGTCCCCGAGGATCTCGTCGGCGCTGGCCTTGAGCGTCTCGAGCTCCGTCTTGCGGGTCTCGAGCTCCTGGACCTGGGTCAGGTTCGCCTGCAGCGCTTCGTTCTCGGCCGCGGTGAGGTTGTCGAGGTACATGAGGCGGTCGGCGAAGTCGGTGGGGTCGCCCGCGAGCACGGAGTTGACCATCGCGAAGTCGCCGGCGGTGTACGCCGAGGCGGCGTACTCGGCGAGGGCCTCGTTCGCTTCGGCGGTGGACGCTTCGAGTTCGGGCAGCTGGGCCTCGATCTCGGCGATGAGCCGGTTGGCGTCGTCGAGCTCTTCGCGCTTGGCGTTGTAGTCCTCGATGACCTTCTCGAGCTCGGAGTGGCGCTTGTCGATCTCGGCCTGGATCTCCTCGCTCGTCTGCGCGTTCGCCGTAGAGGTCGTGAACAGCGAGGCGCTCACGGGGATCAGTGCTGCGGCCATGACGGCGGCAGTGATTCGCCGGGTACGCACCAGGGAGGCGCTCCTTCCTTTGGCCGCCTACCGGGTTAGCTGTCGGGTTCGGGCGGAAGGAAGGGTCGCCCTACGCGCCCGGGGACGCGATTCACCCCGTCGGCCCTGCGTTCGATGCCGACTGCTGGTTCCCCGGTTCAGTGGAACAGTGCCAATTACGGTTCGCAAGCTTCACCGTGACTGGTGCCCCTCCGACTCGGCGGTGCCGCTCGGCGGGTGCGGGGTGCCCCCGAGTTTCCGACGCGACGGGTTCACGTTAGAGGCCCTTGTGGCCCTTGACAAGGGCGGGGGGAGAATTTTTCACACAATGGCACGGAATACTACGGGCCGCTGCACTGAGCTGACGAGCAGTTGCCGAGATACCCCTAAGGGGTATACACTGGCGACCGGAGGACGGCGCACACGAAAGGCGTGACATGGCGAACGACCCGACCGACACCGCGGAGCCGACCGAAGGTGCGCCCGCGCACGACGGCCACGACGGCCACTACTGGTACCACGGCGACAAGGCGGCCCTCACCCGCCGCCTCAAGCGCATCGAAGGCCAGGTCCGGGGCATCCAGCGGATGGTCGAAGACGACCAGTACTGCATCGACATCCTGACCCAGATCTCCGCCTCCACCAAGGGACTCCAGGCCGTCGCGCTCAACCTCCTCGAAGGCCACCTGGCCCACTGCGTCGCGGAGGCGCAGACCTCGGGTGACCCGACCGCCGCCGCAGCCAAGGTCAAAGAGGCCTCGGACGCGGTGGCCCGACTGCTCAGAACCTGAACACCACCGCGCTCAGCGAAGGAGAAGCAATGGAGACCGTGTACGAAGTCAAGGGCATGACCTGCGGCCACTGCGTCGGCAGCGTCACCCAGGAGATCACCGCCCTCCCCGGCGTACAGAACGTCGCCGTCGTCCTCGAGACCGGCAAGGTCACCGTCACCAGCGAGGCGGCCCTCACCGAGGACGCCGTCCGCGAAGCCGTCGACGAGGCCGGATACGAACTCGTCGGCCAGGCTCAATAAGCGTCTGACCAAGGCCCTGAACACCCGTTCACCGGGTGTTCAGGGCCTCGTTATTGCCGCCGCCAGGTGTCCCTCAAGTACAGTCGGGGGCATGGCAGTCTCCGACGACGAGCGCACCGGCTCCGACGACTTGCGCTCTGTAGAGCTCGACGAGGACTTCTCCGTGCTCCCGGACCAGACCTCCGACGACACCGACCGCGGCTGGGGCGAAGCCCCCGCACGCCGCCCCCGGAAGTCCGAGTTCTCCGCCCGCGACCTCGACCTCCTCGCCGAACGCCCCCCGCACTGGTAGCACCCGCTACCCGCAACGCGCACAAAGCAAAAGGCCCGGACCGAGGGGAGGGAGGCTCCCCCTGATCCGGGCCCTTCGTGTTACCTGCCCCGTCTCGGCGACGCTTGCGAGCCGTAAATCGGCTCGGCGGACAGGATTTTGTGTGTCGAGCAGAAAGTCCAACTAGCCCTTCACCGCTCCACCGGTCAGGCCGGAGACGATGTACCGCTGCAGGCTCATGAACACGCCCACCGTGAGCACCGAGGTCAGCAGCGTCCCCGCCGCGAAGATCCCGAAATAGCTCGCCGGGGAGTTGTCCGCCGTCAGCGTCTTCAACCCGACCGCCAGCGTCATCTCCGGCCGGTCGGTCAGGAACAGGCTCGCCAGCACGAAGTCGTTCATCGTGCCCACGAACGCCAGAATCCCCGAGATCGCGATGATCGGCGCCGCCAGCGGCAGGATCATCCCGAAGAAGATCTGCGCGTGCGTCGCACCGTCGATCGTCGCCGCCTCGTCCAGCTCCTTCGGGATCGTGTCGAAGAAGCCCTTCATCAGCCACGTCGAGACGCCCAGCGCCCCGCCCATGTACACCAGCATCAGACCGAGCTTCGTGTTCAACCCGACGATCGGGTAGTACTCGCCGAGACTGCCGAAGATCAGGTACAGCGCCACCACGGCCAGGAACGCCGGGAACATCTGGATCAGCAGCAAGAACAACAGCATCGGGCGGCGGCCCCTGAACCGGAACCGGCTGAACGCATACGCCGCCAGCGACGAGATGAAGATCGAGATGAACGCCGCCGGAACCGCGATCACCAGCGAGTTCATGAACCACGACGCGAACGGCACGTTCTCGTCCGTGAACAGCTTCGCGAAGTTGTCGAACCCGAACTTCGTCGGCAGCAGGCTCGTGGAGGACATGGTGCCGTTCGGGTTGAACGCCGCCGACACCACGTACACGATCGGGACCAGCCCGAACACCAGGACCGCGATCGCGACCAGGTGCCGCCAGCCGGTGTCCCCGACCCACTTCGCGAACGGGTGCTTGCCCTTGCGCTTCAAAGGAACCTCGGCCGTCATGAGTACACGTCCTCCTGGTTGCGGGTGAAGCGGAACATGACCGCCGAGATGGTGGCGACGATGAGGAAGATGAACACGCTGATCGCGCTGGCGAAGCCGTAGTCGGAGCTGGAGGTGCCGAAGGCCTGCCGGAACGCGTAGGTGATGAGGATGTCGGTGCCGCCGACGGCGTCGCCGGCCGTGAACGGGTTGCCGCCCGAGAGCAGCTCGATCGCGTTGAAGTTGTTGAAGTTGAACGCGAACGAGGAGATCAGGAGCGGGGTCAGGGCGATGAGCAGCAGCGGCAGGGTGATCTTGCGGAAGGCGGTGACGCCCGTGGCGCCGTCGATCTTCGCCGCTTCGAGCGAGTCGGACGGGAGGGCCTGGAGCGCGCCGAGGCAGATCAGGAACATGTAGGGCCAGCCGAGCCAGGTGTTGGCGATGATGACCATCGCCCGCGCCGACCAGGTGCCGCCGTACCAGTTCACGTTGAGGTTGAACAGCTCGTTGATGAGGCCGAAGTCGCGGTTGAACATCTGCGCCCACACCAGCAGCATCGCGAAGGACGGCATGGCGTAGGGCAGGATCATGAGGGTCCGGTAGAGCTTCGTGCCGCGCATCGAGGGCTTGTTGAGGGCCATCGCGGTGCCGAGGCCGATCGCGAACGTGAACAGGACCGACGCGGCCGCGAACATGATGTTCCAGGTGAAGACCCCGAGGAAGGGGCCGCGGATGTCGGGGTCGGTGAGGACGTCGAGGTAGTTGTCGGCGCCGATGTTGACGCGCCAGCCGACGAGCGCGGCGTCGCCGTCCTCGGTGAGGAAGGTGCCGGTCTCGTTGTCGGCGGTCCAGACGGTGCCGGTGGCGGAGTCGGTGATGCAGTCGCAGGCTTCGGAGTAGGACCTGGTGGAGGTGCCTTCGAAGGCGGAGAGGCCCTGGACTTTGATGCCGGACTCGGGCCCGGTCGGGACGGCGAGCGAGGCCAGTTCGGCCTGGCGCTCGTTGAGGTCCTGGAGGGTCCACACCGTGTAGTCGGGGGCGGCGATGACGCGCCCGGAGGCGTCGAGGGTGGCCCCGTCGAGTTCGGTGAGGCCCTCTTCCGTTCCGGCCCAGACGGTGCCGTCCTGCTGGTTCGTGAGCAGGAGGGTCAGTTCGCCGGTGGCGGATTCGCCGACGGAGAAGAGGTAGGTGGCGCCGCCTTCGGTCTGCTGGACGCCCGCGGCGATGATCGCCTCGGTCGCCTGCTCCTTGTCGACCCGGTGCCCGTCCCCGTAGTTGGAGAAGGAGGTGCCGATGGTCATGACGACCGGCAGGATCTGGAAGGCCAGGAGCAGCAGGGTGCCGGGGATGAGGTACTTGAGCTGGATCGCCCGTTTCTGGAGGTAGACGTAGAAGAGGATCGCGGCGACGAGCGCCTCCAGGGCCAGGCCCCACCAGGCCTCGGCGTTGATGAGCGGCAACGCCGCCCAGACGGCCAGCGCCGCGACCACCGCGAGCACTGCGATCTTGATGATCAGACCCGCGGCGGTGGCAGAGCCGGCCGTCCGGGAACGTTGGTCGAGCACGTATGCGTTCCTTCGCTCGTCGAGGCTTACCGGCGGTTCTTAGGAGGCGGCGACGGCGTCGCGGATCGCCTGGGCGGCGGTCGTCGCGGCTTCTTCACCGGTCGAGACCTGGTCGATCGCGTCGGCCTGGGCGCGGCCGAAGGGCTCCCAGACGGAGTTCATCGCGGGGATGTTCGGCATCGGGACGCCGTTCTCGCCTGCGGCGGCGAAGCCCTGGACGTCGGCGTTGTCGGCCGAGTAGGCCTCGGCGGCGGCGGTGAGCGCCGGGAGGCGGCCGCCCGCTTCGGCGAGCGCGAGCTGCAGGTCCTCGGTGAGGACGTAGTTGGTGACGAACTCCTGGGCGAAGACGGCGTTCGCGGCGGTCGCGGACACGTAGAAGCCCTGGACGCCGAGGAACGGGGAGGCCGGGCCCTGGCCCTCGAAGCCGGGGATGGCGGTGACCTCGTAGTTGAGGCCGGCGGTCTGGACGTCGGTGAGCGCCCACGGGCCGGAGATCATGAGGGCGGTCTTGCCGTCGACGAAGAACGGGATGGTGTTGGTGGCGTCGATGGTGGTCTTGAGGACGCCGTCCTTGCCGAGCTCGGCGAACTTCTCGAACGCGGCGATGCCGCCGGGGGAGTCGACGCCGACGTCGTTGGGGTCGAGGGTGCCGGTGCCGTCGTCCTTGAACAGGTAGCCGCCCATGGAGGCGAACAGCGGGTAGGCGTTGTAGGCGTTGCCGTCGACGCCGGTCTCGACGGTGAGGACTTCCTGGGTGGCGGCGGCCTTGCCCGCGGCGACGAGCTCCTCGAAGGTGGCGGGGGCGGTCGGGACCAGGTCGGTGTTGCGGATGAGGCCGATGTTCTCGATCGCGTAGGCGACGCCGTAGACCTGGCCATCGACGGTGAACGCCTTGACGGCGGTCTCGTTGAGGGCGGCCTTCTTGTCCTCGGCGAGGGTGATGGGGGAGATGACGCCGTCGGCGGCCAGCTGGCCGGACCAGTCGTGCGCGCCGACGACGATGTCAGGGCCCTGGCCCTGCTCGGCGGCGGCGAGGAAGTCTTCGCGGAGGGTCTCGACGTGCTCTTCGACGGTGACCTTCACGCCGACCTCCTGCTCGAAGTTCTTGACGAACTCCTTGAGGACGGGGGTGCGGGTCTCGTCGGCCCAGATGACCAGCTCGCCGGAGAACGCGGTGGTCGCGTCGCCGCTGGGGGTGTCGGAGTCGTCTCCGCACGCAGCGGCTGCGCCGAGGGCGGCGGCCGAGACGGCGGTGATACCCAGGGTCCTTCTACGCATGTCTGTTCTCTCCTCATTGAGGGGCCCCGGGGCGGGGGCCGGTGACCGGGGGCTCTCGCCCCGAACTCCCTCGAAGGTTAGCAAGATGTTTCAGAAACAGGAAACCCTTGCAACCAAACTGTTGCCAAATTTCAGATAGGCTACGCTGTCATCATGCGGCTTCGACTCTCTGACATCGCCCGGCAGGCCGGGGTCAGTGAGGCAACGGTGTCCCGGGTCCTCAACGACAAACCCGGCGTCGGTCAGCAGACCCGACAGTCCGTCCTCACTGCCCTCGACGTGCTCGGTTATGAACGCCCCCAGGCCCTGCGGAAGCACGCTATCGGCCTCATCGGCCTCGTCGTGCCCGAACTGGAGAACCCGATCTTCCCGCTCTACGCGCAGACGATCTCCAATGTGCTCGCCGGGTCCGGCTACACCCCCGTGCTGTGCACGCAGACGCCCGGCGGCGTCTCCGAGGACGAGTTCGTCGAGATGCTCCGTGAACGAGCGGTCGCGGGCATCATCTTCGTCTCCGGCCTGCACGCCGACACCACCGCGAGCACCGAGCGCTACCAGGAGCTGAAGGACAAGCGCTTGCCGGTCGCGTTCGTCACCGGACACCCCGAAGGCGTCGAAGCGGCCTCGTTCTCCTGCGACGACTCCGTCGCCGCGCGCATCGCCGTGGAACATCTTGCAGGGCTCGGCCACAAGAGGATCGGCCTGGTCTCGGGCCCCGACAGGTACTGGCCGGTGCGCCGCAAGATCAACGGCTACCGCGCCGCCATGCAGGGCGTCGGCCCCGAGCTGATCGAGCTGACCCTCTTCGGCGAGCAGGGCGGGCACGCCGCCGCGTCCCGCCTCATCGACCGCGGCGCCACCGCCGTCGTCTGCGGCTCGGACATGATGGCCCTCGGCGCGATCCGCGCCGCCGAGGAGCGCGGCCTGAACGTCCCCGCCGACTTCTCCGTCGTCGGATACGACGACTCCCCGCTCATCGCCCACACCAACCCCCCGCTGACGACCGTGCGGCAGCCGGTGCGCGACATCGCCACCGCGGCCGCCCGGGCACTGCTCGACGAGATCGCCGGGCAACCCACCCCGAACTCGGAATACCTGTTCCGACCCGAACTCGTCGTACGCGGTTCCACCGGTGCGGCGCCCAAAGACTGAAAGGGAACTCACCGATGAGCCAGAAATGGTGGCGCGACGCGGTCATCTACCAGGTGTACCCGCGCTCCTTCGCCGACGCGAACGGCGACGGCATGGGCGACCTGGAGGGCATCCGCTCCCGCATCCCCTACCTCGCCGAGCTCGGCGTCGACGCCATCTGGCTCTCGCCGTTCTTCGCCTCGCCCCAGAACGACGCCGGTTACGACGTCTCCGACTACCGGAAGATCGAGCCGCGCTTCGGCGACCTCGACGACTTCGACCGGATGCTGGAGACCGCCCACGCGCACGGCATCCGCCTCATCGCCGACCTCGTCCCCAACCACACCTCATCCGAGCACGTCTGGTTCAAGGCCGCCCTCGCCGCGGCCCCCGGCTCACCAGAACGCGCCCGGTACTGGTTCCGCGACGTCGACCCCGCCGCCCCCGACACGCCGCCGAACAACTGGCAGTCGATCTTCGGCGGCCCCGCCTGGACGAAGACCGACGACGGCAAGCAGTGGTACCTGCACCTCTTCGACTCGACCCAGCCGGACCTGAACTGGGAGAACCCGGAGGTCCACGAGGAGTTCCAGTCGATCCTGCGCTTCTGGCTGGACCGGGGCGTGGACGGCTTCCGCATCGACGTCGCGCACGGCATGGTCAAGGCCGAGGGCCTCCCGGACACCGGCGGCGACGGCACGATCGAGATGATCGGCACGACGCTCGCCCCGTTCTTCGACCAGGACGGCGTGCACGACATCTACCGGACGTGGCGCCCGATCATCGAGGAGTACGAGGGCGACCGGATCTTCGTCGCCGAGGCGTGGACGGACTCGGCCGAGCGCCGCGCCCTCTACCTGCGCCCCGACGAGCTCCACCAGGCGTTCAACTTCGACCTGGTGCTCGCCCCGTTCAAGGCCGCGGACTTCCGCAAGGCCATCGACGCGGAGATCGCGAACAACGCGGGCGTCGGCGCGCCCTGCACGTGGGTGCTCTCCAACCACGACGTGCAGCGCCACGTGACCCGCTACGGCGGCGGCGCCCAGGGCCTGGCCCGCGCGAAGGCCGCGACGCAGCTGCTCCTGTCCCTGCCCGGCGTCGTGTACGTCTACCAGGGCGAGGAACTGGGCCTCAACGAGGTCCTCGACCTCCCTGCCGAGGTCCGCGAGGACCCGACGTTCTTCCGCACCAACGGCGAGCAGATCGGCCGCGACGGCTGCCGCGTCCCGCTCCCCTGGACCGAGAAGGGCGACTCCTTCGGCTTCGGCTCCGGCGGCTCCTGGCTGCCCCAGCCGGCCGAGTGGTCCGCGCTCTCGGTCGAGGCCGAGGACGGCGCCGAGGGCTCGACCCTCGAGTTCTACCGCGCGGCCGTCAACCTCCGCAAGACCTTGCGCGGCTCGGTCACGGGCCTGACCTGGCTCGCCGACCCGGGCGACGACGCCTTCGCCTTCGACAACGGCGCCCTGGTCTGCGTGACGAACTTCAGCGACGAACCGGTCCCGGTCGCCGGCTACGGCACCGAAGTCCTCCTCGCCTCCACCCCCCTCGACAACGGCACCCTCCCCGCAGGTGCCACCGTCTGGTTCAAGAAGTAACCCAACAAGAAAGGGCCCGGCCGCGCATCGCGGCCGGGCCCTGCTTCGTCCATAGGACGGCTGTCACTCTTTCGGGGTAGGCCGTTTCGGCTTCTGCGGGTGGTCGTTACCTGGGTATGCTCGTACCTGTCCCCCTGCACTGCGAAGGAGGCCTGGTGTCCGACATCCTGCTGCCACCACCGCCGCGCGACTCCGGTTGGGAATCCGACGATCTGGACACGTACGACCTCCCAGATCACGTCGAACTCATTTACGGAGCCCTCGAAGTCATGGTGAGTCCCCAGCGCTCGTGGCACCACGAAGTCATGTTCAGGCTTCGCGTCCTCCTCGACCGCGTCGTCCCCGACGACCTGCGGATCGAACAGGAGATGACGATCCGCGTCAACCGCAAGAGCCGCCCCGAACCCGACCTGCTCATCGTCGAGGACCGGTCCGAGTACGGCCGCGACACCCGGTGGTTCCGCCCCGAACACGTCAGGCTCGCCGTCGAGATCGAGTCCCCCGAATCCGAGGAGCGCGACCGCCTGCTCAAACCCGGGATCTACGCGATGGGCGGCATCCCGTACTACTTGCGCGTCTCCGAAGCCGCGGAAGGCCTGCCGGTCCTGCACCTGTACCGGCTCGAATCCGGCGAGTACCGGCTGGTGAGCGAACAGTACGGCCGGGTCGTCCTGGACGAGCCCGTCAAGATCAATGCCAAGCTCGAGGGCAACTGGTAGAGCGAAGCGAAGGGCCCGGCCGCATCGCGGCCGGGCCCTTCTGTTCTTGTCTTACTTGATCTTGTTGCCTGCGGAGCGGAGCTGCTGGCAGGCTTCGACGATGCGGGCGGCCATGCCGGCCTCGGCGAGCTTGCCGTAGGCGCGCGGGTCGTAGGCCTTCTTGTTGCCGACCTCGCCCTCGACCTTGAGCACGCCGTCGTAGTTGCGGAAGATGTGGTCGACGACGGGGCGCGTGAACGCGTACTGGGCGTCGGTGTCGATGTTCATCTTGATGACGCCGTGGTCGACGGCGTCGGAGATCTCCTGCGCGGTGGAGCCGGAGCCGCCGTGGAAGACCAGGTCGAAGGGCTTGTCCTTGCCGACCTTGGCGCCGACGGCGTCCTGGATCTCCTTGAGGATCTCGGGGCGCAGGTGCACGTTGCCGGGCTTGTAGACGCCGTGCACGTTGCCGAAGGTCAGGGCCGTCATGTAGCGGCCCTTCTCGCCGGCGCCGAGCGCTTCGACGGTGGCGAGGCCGTCTTCGACGGTGGTGTAGAGCTTCTCGTTGATCTCGGCTTCGACGCCGTCCTCTTCGCCGCCGACGACGCCGATCTCGATCTCGAGGATGATGTTGGCCTTGGCGGTGCGGGCGAGGAGTTCCTGGGCGATCTCCAGGTTCTCGGCCATCGGCACGGCGGAGCCGTCCCACATGTGGGACTGGAAGAGGGGGAGCTCGCCGCGGGCGACGCGCTCTTCGCTGATGGCGAGGAGGGGGCGCACGAACGAGTCGAGGTTGTTCTTCGGGCAGTGGTCGGTGTGGAGGGCGACCTTGACCGGGTAGTTCTTGGCGATCTCGTGCGCGGCGGCGGCGAGGGCCACGGAGCCGGTCACCTTGTCCTTGATGGTGGGCCCGGAGAGGTACTCGGCGCCGCCGGTGGAGACCTGGACGATGCCGTCGGACTCGGCTTCGGCGAACGCGGCGAGCGCGGCGTTGAGCGTCTGGGTCGAGGTCACGTTGATGGCCGGGTAGGCGAAGGAGCCAGCCTTCGCCCGGTCGAGCATCTCGTTGTATTCCTCGGGTGTTGCGATAGGCATGCTGCCTGCTCCTTAGACAAGTCGTTGATTGCTCCCCGACCGGGGGCGGGACTCAGACGCCGCTGTCTGATGGCCTCGAACTATTGCGTCGAGATGAAGTATTGCCCACAGCCGTGTGAAGGCATAACTCAGGCTACCTGGTGGTTCACTGGCCGGACGGCTTCGGGCGCGTCTACCGTGGGTTATATGAACTATCACCAGGAATGGGCGGACGAGTCCGGCGAGTTGTCCGAGTTCGACCTGGCGGGCTCGGCGGAACCTGCGGCCGAGGAGGACCCGGAGGCGGCCGTCGAGGAGCCGGAGGAGCTGCCCGACGAGGTCGATCCGGCGGACGCGGCCGAGCAGCGGCGCGAGGTCCCGCCGGAGGAGGACGAGCGCCCCGAGTAGCGCGAAGGCCCGGCCCCTTGAGGGGGACCGGGCCTCACTGCTCAGCTCAGGGGGTCCGGGCTGCGCCCGGCCGCTCTGCTCAGGCAGTCTGGGCTGCGCCCAGTCTGTCGAGCACCCAGGCGAGGTTGAACGCCTCTTCCTCCCAGGCGTCGTACCGTCCGGAGCGGCCGCCGTGGCCCGCTTCCATCTCCGTCTTGAGGAGCACGTCGGACTCCGGGCTCTCGTGGCGCAGCTTCGCGATCCACTTGGCGGGCTCGTGGAAGCCCACGCGGGTGTCGTTGAGGCTGGTCACGGCCAGGATCGACGGGTACTGGACGCCGCTGACGTTCTCATAGGGCGAGTACGACTTCATGTACTCGTAGACCTCCGCCGACTCGAGCGGGTTGCCCCACTCCTCCCATTCGATGACGGTGAGCGGCATCGTCGGGTCGAGGATCGTGTTGAGCGCGTCGACGAACGGGACGTCGGCGAGGACGCCCGCGAACCGCGCGGGGGCGAGGTTGGCGACGGCGCCCATGAGCAGGCCCCCGGCGGAGCCGCCGCGGGCGACGATCCGGTCGGGCGCGGCCCAGCCGACGTCGACGAGGTGCTCGGCGCAGTCGGTGAAGTCGGTGAACGTGTTGCGCTTGTGGAGTAGTTTGCCCTGCTCGTACCAGTGCCGGCCCATCTCGCCGCCGCCGCGGACGTGCGCGATCGCGAAGACGACGCCGCGGTCGAGCAGGCTGAGGCGGGCGATGGAGAAGTACGGGTCGATCGAGTGCTCGTAGGAGCCGTACCCGTACAGCAGGCAGGGCGCGGTGCCGTCGGCGGTGACGCCCTGCTTGGCGACGATCGAGATCGGGACTTTCGTGCCGTCGGCGGCGGTGGCCCATTCGCGGTACTGGACGTAGCCGGCGGGGTCGAAGCCGCCGAGGACGGGCGTCTGCTTGCGCAGGTGCAGCGCGGCGGCGTCGATGTCGTAGTCGTACACCGAGGACGGGGTGACCAGCGACGTGTAGCCGAGGCGGATCTGCCGCGAGTCGTAGTCGGGGTTCTCACCGAGCCCGACGGCGTAGATCGGCTCGTCGAACTGGATCTGCGTCAACTGCCCGTCGTCGAGGATGGCGACCTGCGAGAGCCCGGCCCGGCGCAGCGAGACGACGACGTGGTCGGCGAAGGCGTCCGCCGACTCCAGCCGCACGGCCTCGTCGTGGGCGATGACCTCGTTGAACTGCGTCGTGTCGTCCACCGGGGTCCACCCGAGGGTGAAGTTCTCGGCGTCCTTGTTGTGCAGCACCCAGAACCGGTCGCCCTGGTGGTCCACCGACAGCTCGACTCCCTGGACGCGCCCGTTGCCGAAGACCTGGAACTCGCCGGTCGGGTCGGCCGCGTCGAGGTAGCGGACCTCGGTGGTGATCTTGGAGCCGGAGACGATGAACAGGTACTGCTCGGAGCGGGTGAGGTCGATGCCGGTCCAGAACCGCTCGTCGTCCTCCTGGTGGACCAGGACGTCCTTGTCCTCGTGCTCGCCGAGGACGTGCCGCCACACCTGGTACGGCCGCCACGCGTCGTCCACTTTGGTGTAGAAGAACACGGAGCCGTCGAGCGACCAGGACCCGCCGTAGAACACGTTCGGGATGTCGTCGGGGAAGTCGTCGCCGGTGCGGAGGTCCTTGAACCGCAGGGTGAACCGCTCGTCGCCCGAGTAGTTCACCGCGTACGCCAGGAGGTTCCCGTCGGGGGAGACGTCGCAGGTGCCCAGCGAGAAGAAGTCGTGGCCCTCGGCGAGCTCGTTGCCGTCGACGAGGATCTCCTCGCCCTCGATCGCGGTCCCGGCCTCGATCTCGGGGGGCGTGTCGCCGTCGGCCTTGAGCCGGCACTGGATGCCGTACTGCTTGCCCTCCTCGGTGCGGCCGTAGTACCACCAGCCGCGCTTGCGGACGGGGACGGAGAGGTCGGTCTCCTGCGTGCGGGACTTGATCTCGCCGAAGATGCTCTTGCGCAGCGCCGCGAGGTGGGCGGTGCGCGCTTCGGTGTGGACGTTCTCGGCCTTGAGGTACTCGACCGTGGCGGGGTCCTCGGGGTCCTTGAGCCAGGCGTACGGGTCGTTCACGGTGTCGCCGTGGTGGGTTCGCGGGTGGTCGCGGCGGGGAGCCGCTGGTTTCGCTGCTTGCGTTTCCGACATGCCTCAACTGTAAGGGCCGCGGGCGGGACGCGCCGGTCACAGCGCGGCCGCCTCACTCCGCACATAAGTTACTCATGAGTAACATACTTGTGGTCATCAACCCGTGCAATCGCCCGAAACCGGGCACACCGGCCTGTGAGGATAGTGTCCATGAGCGACAGAAGCGACGAGGCAGTGCCAATTGACGGCTCGCAAGCATCGCCGAAAGGGCCAATTGACGGCTTGCAAGCATCGCCGAGAGTGCCAACCGACGGCCCGCAAGAGCCGCCGAAAGGGCCCGCGCCCGAAACACCCCGCGCCGAAACCTACCCCGCCGAAGGCGAAACCACCCCGCCGCCCGCACCCGCCGCGGCCCCGCCCACACGCGGCGGCGACACCGCCGTCATGCAAACCCTCGCCCCCGCCACGGACGAGACCGCCGCCATGCCCCCCGCCCGCACCGCCAGCGCGCCCTTCCTCACCGCCACCGCACTCACCGCCGCCGGCCGCCAAGGCCCGATCTTCACCGACATCAACCTCACCGCCGGCCTCGGCCAGATCGTCGCCCTCTGCGGCGACGGCGGCGAAGGCCGCTCCTCACTCCTCCTCGCCCTCACCGGCCGCTTCCCCTACGACACCGGCGCACTCGAAGTCGACGGCCAGACCAGACCGGGCCACATCCGCCGCCGCTTCACCATCGCCCAAGCCGGACCCCCCATCCGCTTCGACAACTACGCCACCGTCGCCACCTGCATCAAAGAAACCACCACCGTCTCCAAAGGCGCCGCCACCCGCGCCAACATCAACGCCTGGCTCGACCGCCTCGCCGTCAGCATCGACACCGGCGACACCTTCGGCTTCCTCCCCCGCATCGACCAGATCCGCTTCGCCATCGCCTGCGCCGCCGCCAGCCGCACCCCCGCCATCGCCGTCGACGACACCGACACCGGCCTCGACACCCGCGGCGCCGAACGCGTCTTCGAAGCCCTCCGCACCGTCGCCGACGCCGGACAACTCGTCCTCGCCGCCACCACCCGACCCGACCCGCCCGCCGACACCCTCATCGACCTCCGCGCCCAACCAGCACCCGCCGACCCGACCCGCCACGGCCGCGACCGAAACGGAGACCACCAGTAATGAGCCCGTTCAGACTCGCCGCAGCCGAACTCGCCCGCTTCCGCGGCCACCCCATCCGCACCGCCGCACTCGTCGCCATCGTCCTCATCCCCCTCGTCTACGGCGGCCTCTACCTCTGGTTCGCCTGGGACCCCTACGGCAAACTCGAGAACATGCCCGTCGCCGTCGTCAACGAGGACACCGGCGCCACCGTCGAAACCGACGGCCAGACCACCGCCATCAACGGCGGCGACCAACTCGTCGAACAACTCAAAGCCGACCGCATCTTCGACTGGCAGTTCGTCAACGCCACCCAAGCCCGCCAAGGCCTCGAAGACGGCGACTACTACATGGTCATCACCGTCCCCGAAGACTTCTCCACCCGCCTCGCCAGCCTCTCCGGCACCGACCCCGAACAAGCCACCGTCGAATTCGACCTCAACGACGCCAACGGCTACGTCGCCGGCATCATGGCCGCCACCGTCGAATCCGAACTGCAGAACCAGATCAACACCGCCGTCTACGTCACCTTCGCCACCACCATCTTCGGCGACCTCACCGAACTCAACCAAGGCCTCACCCAAGCCGCCGACGGCGCGGGCCAACTCTCCGACGGCATCGGCACCGCCCAGACCGGCGCCCAAGACCTCGAAACCGGCCTCGGCGACCTCACAACCGGCGCACAGCAAGTCGCCGACGGCGCCGAACAAGTCAGCGACGGCGTCGACCAAGCCGTCGGCACCGCCCAACCCGTCATCGAAACCCTCGCCGACAACTGGACCCAGATCCAGACCGGCGCCTCCTCAGCCGCCGACCTCGCCGACCGCGCCAACAGCGACCTCAACACCGTCTACAGCACCCTCTGCGGCACCGACACCGCCGACCCCGACGCCTGCGCCCAGCTCCAGACCTACATCGACGACGCCAACGCCGTCAACGACGACATCCAGACCGCCAACACCGCCGTCCAGGACACCTCCACCGACACCCTCGACCAGGCCTCCAACGACCTCACCACCCTCCAGACCGGCGCCGCCGACGTCGCCACCGGCGCCGACCAGGTCGCCGACGGCGCCGCCACCGCCCAAACCGGCGCCAGCGACCTCGCCGACGGCCTCGGCGACCTCCAAACCGGCGCCGACACCCTCGCAGCCTCACTCACCACCGCCGCCCAATCCGTCCCCAGCACCAACCCGGCAGACGACGCCGACAACGCCGAGGCCTACGGCAGCCCCGTCACCATCGACGAACAGAACCTCAACCCCGCAGGCACCTACGGCCGCGGCCTCGCACCGTTCTTCATCGCCATCGCATTGTGGGTCTTCGGCCTCATGGGCTACCTCGTACTACGTACGGTAAACAGTCGGGCGCTGGCCGGGCCGCTGCGCTCCGTCCCGATCGCGATCGGCGGCTGGCTCCCGGGCGCGTTCCTCGGCGTCCTCTCGGCGCTCGTCCTCTACCTGGCGGTCGAGCTCGGCCTGGGCCTCGACCCGAAGGACGCCCTCGATACGGTCGGCCTGTCGATCCTGGTGATCCTGACGTTCACGGCCATGGCGCACCTGTTCAAGCTGGCGTTCGGCACCGCTGGGAGCCTCCTCCTCGTCGTGCTGCTCATGCTGCAGCTGACGAGCGCGGGCGGCCTGTACCCGGTGGAGACGACACCGAAGTTCTTCCAGATCCTTCACCCGCTCCTGCCGATGAGCTACGTAGTCGATGCACTCCGAGTGACCATCAGCGGAGGCGAGACCGCCCATGTAGTGAACGCACTCCTCGTGCTGGCCGCCTATCTGGCAGGCTCTCTCGCACTCTCCTCGCTCGTCGTAGCGAGCCGCAGGCGCTGGAAGCCGGACCGCCTGAACGAACCGCTCCAAGTCTGAAAACGAACCGGCCCGGGGGGGGGGAGGGGGGGGGGGGGGGGGGGGGGGGGGGGTGGTGTGGGGGGGTGGGGTGCCTGCTCCCACAAACCATCAAACACGGCAGCGGCCCGGGGGAGGAGAAAGC